>JAYTIB010000056.1:0-2509 GCA_043732205.1 Schlesneria sp.
CCGGACGGAGTGGCCGAGGAATACAGCAGACAGATTCGCGGTTCGCCAATCAGCGTCTCCAAAGCCTCGCGGTCCGCATGACGCAATTCGGCCGACGCCCGCAGCGGGGTCGGCGCATCCGGCGTCAGACGCATCTCGCCACCGAGCACGCTCAAGTCCTCGGCCGACCAACCGGAAGCGAACTGTTGTGACAGGGCCTGATCCTTCAGCCCCGTGCCGACATCCACCACCAGCACGTTGGTGTTCGTCGCCACCGTTTTGGGGGCCTGACTACGCAGCACGATTTCTGGGATGCCATCATTCCCGCTGTAGACACGACGACCGATCGGATCGTAGCCGAACTGATCCGGCCCCTTGCGCGCTTCAATCTGGATCTCCCAGGTGTCCGCGCGGCGACCCGCGGGATCTTTCGTCCAGATGGCGAGAGGGAGCGCTGGCACCGGCGTTCCGTTCTGCGGACGGACTCCGCAAACACGATTGTCGACGGTGGCTTCGACCCGGCTCACGACATCGCCGAAAGGCTGCCCGGTGGCTCCCGCCACGAACAGGGCGACGGGATTGTTCGTGTGCCGTGTTCGTTTCGCGGTGACGACCGCCGTCGTCGGGTGATCGGCCGTTTCTTCAAACCGCACCTTTCCCGAGTGGTCATCGTGTACCAGGCGTCCCAGCCGGATGTCTCCGCGGGGCGCGGTGTCGAGGACAACGGGCGAGCCTGCGACAAGGTTTTGACCGGCGATGAAGCCAGCGGAAGTTCTGGCCATGTCGAAACGGACTTCAGCATCGGCGTTGGGTTTCAACAGTCCATCGCTGGCCAGTTCACCAGCCGCCACCAGCGCGGCGGCTTCGGCCGCAGTGGTCAATTCCAGATCCGCGGTATCCAGCCACAGGCGGTCAAGAATCATCGCCAACCCGCACATGACCACCAGCAGCGCAATCGCCACGGCGGGCGTGGTGAAGCCGCGCCGCCGCCGCGTTGTACGCGGTCGTGGTTCAGGCATCCGGTTTGGGCGGGTCTGTTTCATGATGGTGTTGGGAGCAACGTGCCTTCAGGGGAGGTGGCGCGAGACATCGTTTGAGCTGGGTCAGGGGACCGGCGCGACAGGGATCGGGTGCGTTTCAAGCCCGCGTGCCGAGGACTGCGGGCCGAGGTCCAATGTCACTGGCCTGAAGTAGCCACGGTCCCCAGACCGTGGGATTTTGGCTGCCATTTCACTGTCCCCACGCTCTGGCGAGCGTGGCTACGAAGTTAAGTCAGTGCCATTGGGTCGAGGCCCACGGACTTGTCTTGCAAACGCCGCCCGTTCAGTTCAGTGGGTCTTGGGGTCGCGCCGCCGTGGGAACGGGGCGCGGCTGATTTGGATTGTCCTGCGGCGACGCGGGCAGTGATGTCGTTGGTGCCGGTGTCGCGGCGGGATCGGCAGTGGGTTTGTCACCGGGAACCGATCCTGCGGCGGGTGGCAGGACATATTGCGGGGTGGCGTTCGTCTGTGTGGAATCGACGCGGGTTCCCACGTATCGTCCACTCGCGTCCCAGACCAGCGTCGACCGCGCAGGCCCCCGGTAGATCTCTGTCACCATCGGATCCTTGGGCTTGTCGGCACGGGTCATTCCGAGGATTTCGTAGAAGGTGGTTCGTTCCGCATTGGTCAGGGCGAGGCCACCATTCCCCTTCCCGTTGGGATTGTAGGTCAGGGTGAGCTTCCCCTTGTCATGGGCCAGCACCACCGCGTTCGCCTGGGGTTCGGTCAGTTCGAGCGTGACATGGTTGTTCCCACGATCAACGGTGCCCCGGGTCATATTTCGGTTGATGACCAGGATCTTAACCCCTTCGAACAGTCGCATGACCAATCCCCCCTGGAAGCTGGCATCCGATGCTCCCGCACCGCCGCTCATCGCCGTGAACAGCACGTCCACGTGGTCGCCCGGCTTGACCATCCCGTCGACCATGGCAGCGGCGTCAGTCACCTGCACGGTGACCGCCCGCATCCCGGGGCTCAGTTCCAGCTTTGGCATTTCGCCCGGCTGGTACAACTGGTTCGCCTTGATTGGCTCGGCGGCCTTCAGCGGGGACTTGACCGCGCGGCCCACGATCACGCGGTTCGTGAGCAGCATTTCGCGGGTCAGTTGATCCACCTGCATCTTTCCCAATCCCAGGTGCTCGGCGGTCAGGATGGTTCCCGGCGAGATATCGGTGATCGCCATGGGAACGTCGCGCATCGCGGGGACGACCTTCTTTACCTGGACGGCCAGCAGGTTCTTGGCCACATAGCCGACAACCAGCAGGCCCAAGATTCCGAACATCGCCAAAGTCAACGTGGCCGGTGTCAAACGCTTCACTTGAGTTTCCCCCCGGCCGAAATTGGCGTCATGTCCGCCAACTCAATTCGGCCCTGATGCTCATGTTCTGGATGGATGGAACAAACCAACACTCACGTTTCCAACAGAAGTGGTGAGCCGGGCGGCGTAAGCCCCCGGACTTTTGTGCAGCCAGGAGTCCGGGGGCTTACGC
>JAYTIB010000057.1:0-2508 GCA_043732205.1 Schlesneria sp.
GGATGCCGCGCTGTTCGGTCTCACCCGTCAACGCGAGCGTCGCGCCGAGCCGTTGTCCGGGGCGATACTGACCGTCCGGGTTCTTCAATTCGTAATACAGGTCCACGGTGGAGGACAGCGCCGTCGCCGTGGGCGGAGCCGGAATGGGCGCGGCGGCGGACAACGGTGAGTGCGGCGCATGAGCCAGCGTGCCGATCTGTCCCACGGCGCGCTGGTCGATCTCGGACAAGTCGCCCACGTAGACGGGCACCTTGATCCAGACCGGGTCGCACTGCATGACCTCGAACAACGGCGTGCCCGCCGTGACGACCTCACCGACCACGGCATGCTCGGCGCGAATGATCCCTTCGCGTGGCGCGAGGATCGGCAGCGGAGACAGCTTGCCAGACTCGCGGTCATCATCCAGTTTGATCTGATCGACTTGCCCCTTCCGCGCCTTGGCCGCCGCGTGGCCCTTCTCGGTCAGCGCGAGTTGAGCCTTGGCGTCATCCACGGCTTTCGCGGTCCCGGCCATCTCACGCAGCAGACGTTCGGCCCGTTCGAGGGCGATCTGCGCGGCATCAACTTGAACCTGGGCCTGCTCGATCTGCCCCGCCGCATCGATGCGCGCGGTGGCAATCGCGTTGCGGGCTTCCGCATAACGAACCCGTTCGGCGGGTGTGAGCACTTCACGTTCGGGTGACAACATTGGTAACAAGTGAAAGACCGGCTGACCGAGACGGATGGTGGCTCCCACTCCGGGAACCGGCCCCCTGCCCGCCGCTTGCAGCGTCCCGCTCAATGGAGCCGACACGATGATCAACGCTCCCGTCGGCAACGTGACCTCGCCACCGTATGTCCGAGTTCGTCGGACAGGCCGAATCTCAACCAACGCCGTCTTGATTCCCAGCCGCCCCTCCGCCTTTTCGGTCAGCACGATCGTGTTGAGCTGATCTTCCATCGCGATGGTGGCCACCTTCGACGGCCCCGTGGCAGCGGCCTTCGTCGCTTTCGCCGCTTTGTGACAACCGCTGAGTGTCCCCAACAGCAGCCCTGCGAAGAGAGAGAGGTGCGCGGCCAACCTTCGACCGGGACGCCTCTTAATGCTGCCGAGCGAATCGATCTGGAAGAGCCTCTGCCGGCTGAAGCCTGTGCGTGATACCACCGCAAATTCCTCCCGCCTTCCCGGCGACTGGTCGTCCCTCAAGTCACGATAGGTTCGTACCACAATTCACTTCCATCAGATCGACCACGACACGATTAACAGCAATCATGGCACAGGATGCTCGACGCGGCGGCATCTCACCAGTGCAACGGACCGCGATGAATGATTTCTCATGGAAAGACCGGACGCAGGATGAGCGAGATTTCATTGAATCATTTCTCATCGGAAGATTCCCCAGTGGGCGGAAACTCTGCTCAAGGCGTTGGCCGAAGAGTCGCGCGGCGATGATGACAGACGCACCGAGCGTCGCAAGGTGGTCGCGGTTAAATCTGGTTTATCTGAAGGCCCGTCCGTGGCTGAATCGCAGAGTCGGGCCGGTACTCCGTTGAACGTGATCAGTTTGCTGATCCGGATTTCCATTTTGACGGCGCTCTCCATGGGCTTTGCACAAATAATCGGGTCGAGTACTTCCTGTAGGGCGGGCATTGCCCACCCTACATTTTTGTGCAAAACGCTCTGCATGACCCGCGTGTTGATTGTTGAAGATCAAAGAGCGTTGCTGGACACCTTTACTCGCGGCTTGCGCGGGGAGGGGTACGCGGTCGCTCCGGCGGCGGAGGCTCGGCGCGTGCTGAAGGAGGAATCGGTTGACGCCATCGTGCTGGACTTGATGCTGCCGGATGGTGATGGGTTGAGTCTGCTTCGCGAACTGAGGCAAGCGGGATTCAGAAAGCCGATTGTGATTGTCACGGCTCGTGACGCGGTGGAAGACCGCTGCCTGGGCTGGACCGCGGCACGGACGATTACTTGGTGAAGCCTTCTCGTTCAACGAACGGCTGGCTCGGTTGCGAGCCGTCCTGCGGCGATCGGGATCGGCGGCGACGGAATCCGTGCTGCGAGTGGTTGATCTCGAACTCGACGTTGAGGCATACCCGTCTCGGTCACTTCTGGAATGCGAGCCAGGCGATCGCTTCATGCGGAATGGTGCTGGAGGCCATACCGAACGAATTTGGTCCGACTAGCGGACGATGAGAACTTTGGGTAGCCGTTCACGGTTCGGAATTCGTCTGGTCTGATTTTCGGGAGTGATGGTCTTGTCCGTTGATGGACGCCAAGGACGAGTCGATCGCGGAGTTGCGAGCGCTGGTTGAACAGCAGGCTCAACAGATTGAGCGGCTGACTCAACGGGTGGCGGTGTTGGAATGGGAGCTGGCCAAAGCTCGGAAGGACTCGACCACATCGTCGAAGCCGCCGTCCCGTGACCTCACGAAGGCCCAGCCGCGGCGACCGCCGGGGCGTCCCAAGAACGCGAAGCCCGGCGGTCAGCCGGGGCATCCGCGGAATCTGCGTGAGCCCCTGCCGCC
>JAYTIB010000058.1:0-2500 GCA_043732205.1 Schlesneria sp.
GTGCCGGGCTACTGCTCGGAAAAGACGATGGAGGTGCGGTTCTTCGCGCCGGGTTCGCTGGTCAGCAATCTGGACTTTGTCGAGTCCATCTTCGGCAACGCGGGCGATCCGTTCGTCCCCATCAACGATGCGGCGCTGGATGTCGAACACTGGTCGGGTCACACCGGCTGCGTGATCCTCGCGCCGCATTTGACGAAGCTCACGAAGCGCGATGTCGGTCTGCCGCACGTCAGCCAGGCCACCGACCGTCACAAGCGCGACCGGATGTGCTGGGAGCACGAAAACGAACTGTACAATGACGGCGAGGCGTTCAAGGTCACCTGCCGCACTGAGGCGGGCGTGATCGTGACGATCATCGCCGACAACTACTTCGGCTACTGCAAGAAAGAGGTCAAGACCCAGATCAGCTACGCCACCAACCTGATGGGGGGCGTCGAAGAGGAGCATTCCGGCGGGGCACTCGTCTTTCCCAGTTGGAGCCTGGGCGAGGAACTGCAGGTCAACAGCCGCCGCTACAACGGACGCACCTTCGACGATGTCGTCCGCGAGTACAGTGCCTGGATCGACGTGAAGCCGCAGGGCTACGGCGTCGACACGAAGTATCCCGACCTGATCTACATCCCCGAAGACGCGCTGGTCGACCTGCGCCAGCAGAACATCAGTTGGAAACGGGACGACCAAACGCTGAGCATTCCGCTGCTGCCGGGCAGGGTCTACATGGCCCCGTCGGGCTACAAGGTGCGCATGGAAAAGCATCCGTCCGCGCCGTCGTGGCGGATCATCGGCACGGCGGCCGAAGGGACGTTCTGTCACAAGCCCTGCACCGTCAGCGGCGGCGGCAAGAGCGAGATCAGCAAGTCGCTGGTCGACTACATGCAGTACGGTTCGGTCTTCGTCGCCGACATCGAACGGGACTTGGATGTCGTCCAGCAGATCTTCGACCGCCAGTTCGACGACCGCTGGACACCCGAGACGCAGCAGAAGCAGAACTACGAAGTCTTTCCCAGCCGGCCGATCCTCAGTTCGCGGAGATCGCTCGGCAGCGTCATCAAGCTGCTGACGCCGTCCGAAGAGTACACCGAGGACTACAACACCTGGCTGAAGTCGATCCCCGATCACATCTACGCGCTCGTCTACGCCATCAAGCGGTTCTACAACCCGGCGTGGGAGCACGCGTGGCGGCGTCACTTCACCGTCGACTTTGTGAACGGCAGCCCCGGTCATGAATTGAAGGTCGATGATCGCAAGATTGTCGGCACGTATCTGCGCGTCGGCCTGTCGGGCGAGCACGGCTGGCGAACGTTCAAGGTGCGGCAGGACTTCGCCGCAGCGTCGAAGGTGCAGAACGAAGACGACATCAGCGCATCGGTCGTCGTCCCGTCGCGCTGTTTGAAGTACCTCGCCCCGTTTAGCCCCAACGCCAACGGCGCGGGTGCTCTTGGTGCGCGAAGCGACTCTCCCGCGAAGACGCCCACGCCGTTGGCGTTGGGGCTAAACGAAACCGCGAACATGGCGGCTCCGTCGGATGCCGACAGCCTGCCCGTGGCGGTGAAATTCGTGACGAACTGCGAATTCCGCCTGTTCCAGCGGCCGGATGATGCGGTTCACCGCGGCTTTGACAAGCAGGCGGAAGCGGACCTGGCGCGCAGCGATGTGAACTTCATCTCAAACTTCGAACCGATGTCGCGGGCCAACGTCGCCGACATGATGAACAAGGTCGTCGACTTCGACGCCTTCACGCCGCCGATGAAACGGTTGCTCGCATCGGTGCTCGAAACCGACAGCGGTTACATCGTCTGTTCGGACAACCCGCGGATCGTCGGCGGAGTCCCCTCGAAGAACCCGCGCTACCTGCAGGACCGGCCCGACATCGTCAAGCCGATGGACCGCTACGTCGCCGAGATGGGAACCCGCTTTTGGCGCAAGATCCCCGCTCAGGAACCGGTACATTTGCCGGTGAACGCGGTGCTGTCGGGCCGCCGCAACAATCCCCCCGAAAAGGCGAAGGGTATCCGCAGCCTGGCGGTCTACAACCCGATCCACTACCAGGAACTGCCCGAACTGTTCATGGACTACATCTGCTCGCTGACGGGCAAGTCTCCGTCAACAACGGGAGCGGGCAGCGAGGGGGCGTTGACGAAGGGTCCGTTCAACGCGGTCATTCCCACGGCCGACATCAACACGGCGCTGGTGTCGATGATCCTGACCGGCCTGTCCGGCTACTCGACCGCCGCCGGGCACATCGGTCCGAATGCGAGATTCGACCACGACATCAGCCTGCTGGTCCCGGAAGTCTGGAGCCGCATGTCGCCCGACGAACGCGATCCGCAGTACCTGATCCGCGAACGGCTGCTGGAACCGGTGGCCGACATCACTCATCAAGGCGAACGGATTCCCGCCGGCCGGCTCGGCTACCGCATCACCGAACGCTTCATCCGCCGCTACTTTGGCCGCGTGTTCGACAACCCCGACAAGGTCTTCGACAAGTCGATCCTGCAGC
>JAYTIB010000059.1:0-2498 GCA_043732205.1 Schlesneria sp.
AGCGGAGTCTCCTTTTCGCGCAGCCAACCTGTGACGACTGCGACCAACTGCTCGCGCGTGACAAAATCCAACTGCAACGCCAGCACGCCCAACAGCAAGTTGCAATCCGCCGGTGTTGACATCAGTTGGCCTCCCCCGAAATAGCCGCGAACGCGCAAGCACAAATGAAGCCAGTCGCGGAAGCACGCACAAGGCAATGCAAGCGACACCTCACGCGGCCATGAATGAGACGTTTCCACGTTTAGCCCCAACGCCATCGGCGTGGGAGCGGATGTGCGAGAAACGTTGATCGCACGCATGCCGTTGGCGTGGCGGCTAAACGTCTCACATCAGGCCACGTGGGGTATAACAAACATGCCGAGGCGATTCATGGCTACGCCAGCATTTCGGGGACGACTATGCCGTCGTGGACCAGCGGGGTCGGGCGGTTGGGGCGGTCGGTCAGGGTTGAGGAAGGATGATCCGCAGAATGATCCGCCTCACATGCGACCGGGACAATCACCGCGCGGGACGGTTGGCAAACGGAGTGACCGGGGCGTTTGGTTCGTACTGGCCCGGCCCGCCCTGCAGGCGTCGACCATGCCACCAGCCCAGAGTGGTTGCGCGGCGGAAGCCGGGAATGATTGGCTGATAGTCGACTCCGAACGTTCCTTCGTGGGTCTGGCGGCATTCGCCCTTGGAGGCGGGCGCGCCGCCTCCCACGTAATAGGCGACGTACTGTCGTCCATACCCGACGCGGGCGTGCTTCGCGATCTGATGGGGGCAGCCGGCTCGCGACAGACCATCTTCGGATTGTCCCCAGGCGTTGCCGATGGGCAGGAGGCACAATCCGGCCAGGATGAGCAGCGTGCTGGTGGTGGTTCGCATGTCGGAGACTCCGGTGTGTCACTCAGTCGATCAGGCGGGCGGCCACTTCAAACAGACCACGCGACCGGATTTGGAGTGCGGTGTCCTTTGGAGTGCGGCGGCTCGACGCCGCTTTGGCATTTTTGTTTTTTCAACCCGCAATTCTGGCGGTCGTGCCTGAATGGACTCGACGCCAAAGGGCTGCGCCCAAAATTCCAAAGCGGCGTCGAGCCGCCGCACTCCCAAATGGTGACATCATGCGAACGGGTTCCGGTTGAACTTCTGATAGGGCAGGCGGACGCCGTTGACGAAGAACTCGTCGGCGGTGTTGATCGAGACGCCGTCCGGCAGGAAGCCCTGGGCGGCGAGGAATGTCACGACGTCGTCCTGGTCGACACCGTCGCCGCTCACGCCGAGGCCACCGACGAGGACACCGTTCTTGTAGAGCGGCGTACTGCCGGGGAAGAAGATGATGCCGTTTTGGTTGGCCGGGTCGGTCGGGTCATGGAAGTTCGTCCCAACGTTGAAGACGTCGTGTCCCATCACGCTGGTGAAGGCGGTCGCCGCACCGGGTCCGCCGAGGTTCTCACCGGTCGCGGGATCGAAGCCCGCCGCGGCGGCGTCCGTCAAGATTGAGAATTGCGGAGGCGCGGTCTCATCGACTCCCGCGGGAAAGCGCGGCTCGGCGAGGAAGCGGAATGTTCGACTGGAGAACGCGGTGCCGGCGGTGATGTCCGGTCCGCCGGGACTGGCGGCCACCTGATCGATAGGCTGCAACTGGGTGGTGTCCGCGTAATAGGAAACGTTGCGGGCCTTCGCCACGGCGACATCGATCGAAAAGACCGTGCTGTCCTGCATTCGATATAAGGCCAGCACATCTCCCTTCAGATCGGTGATGGCGAACGTCATCCGCACTCCGTCCGCTCCGGTCCTGTGGTCGGGGCCGAGACGAATGGCCGCGCGCACTTCGTTGGACGCGGCGATTCCCGCGTCGATGATCTGCGTCATGTCGGCGGTTGTCAGCGCCGTCGCACCGGGATGCGGCGTGACGAGATATCCGTCCGGCACGCTGGCTCCGTCACGCAGCGTGACTGCTCCGCCCAAGGGTTGATTCGCGCCGCTGTTCGCGCCGGTGCCAGCCACTGCGAGAAACGGCGAGACCACTTGTTCGACGCCCCGAGCCCCGGGGGTTGGTCCCACCACTTCCAAGCCGACGCCGACCAGCGTCAGGAAGCCGAACGGCAGATTGATGTCCTTGATGGGGGCGATCCCATTCAGCGTTCCAAAGACGGTGGGACCGTTCAGACAAGCTTTGGCGGCCTCGCGGCTTCCATCCACAGCGGCCAGAGCGATGAATTCCGCTTCCAGTTCGCGACCGGAATTAGTCCGCTGCAAGGTGGTTTGTCCGGCTCCCGCCACGAAGCCCTGTTCGTGAGTGGCGTATCCATCCGAACCCGGAAAGAAGACGCCGATCCCGCCAATCAAGGTGTCCGGATGGCCATCGCTGTTCGTGTCGCGGAAGATCGGCAACCCGCCGGGAAGCGTGGCGATCCCCCGATTCTGCGAGTCACCCGGGATGCCGGCGTCGGTCCCGTAGGAGATCGGTGTCGCCAGTGTTTGACCGGCGGGAACGTTGGCGGGATCGATGTTGA
>JAYTIB010000060.1:0-6647 GCA_043732205.1 Schlesneria sp.
GCGGCACTGCGGACGGCCTGATCGGAATGGTCGAGCGCCTTGACCAAGTCCGCGACCGCTTCGATGCGCCGCTGTCCGACGAGCTCGATCAGCAGCCGATACAGCTTTCCTTCCGCCTTGGGCAATCGTGACGCGATGGCCTTGTCGACACCCGCGCCGGGCAGGTCGGCGATCGCCGTCCGGGCAGCCGCGGCCAAGTCGGCGTCGGCATCGATGGCCGCATCCAACAGCGAATTCAGGCACGAATCGTTCCCCACCCGCCCGAGTGCCCCGAGCGCCGCAAGCCGCACCGGCTTCGGACCCTGTCCCGCCGCCTTGAGCACAGCGGCCAACACGACGGTCTGCGGTCGGTCCGCCATCGCCACGATCACAAGCGCCGCCCGTTCCGGAGTCGCGTTTGGCACTTCTTCGGCGAGTGACTCATCGATCTTCTTTCCGGGGAACTCCCGCGCGGTGCTCAGTCCAATCGAAAACAGCGCGTTGTCCTTCGACTTCAATTGCTCGACGAGCAACGCGATCCCCGCGTCCGGCTTGCGGGCGAGAATCGCGCCGCGCGTCGCTTCGAGGATTCGCTGCCGGGGAACATCCGACTTGCGAACTTCGTCGTAGAGCGCGACCGCTTCATCCTGTTGTCCCGCCGCATGGAATCGCTCGGCACACAACACCGCCCCTTCGGCAATCGCCGATCGGACATTGACGGGTGCCGAAGCCAGCAGCGGTCGCAGCGCCTTCGCGGCGGCGGCATTGCCGATCCGTCCCAGTGCGACGGCCGCCGCCGAGGCGACTTCCGCATCGGCGTCGCTTAGCCGCACGACCAACAGATCGATCGCGCTCGCATCACGGCGGACTCCGATGGAATTGATCGTCCCGATCAGCAGTCGGCCGGTGATCGAGTTGGTCGCCTGACGCAGGGCGGCATCGGCTTCCGAACCGGGGATCACCTCGAGCGCGATGCGCGCCCACGACGCGAGTTGCTCGTTCTCCAACAGTCGCGCCAAATCCGGCACGGCCGCAGCGGAACCGTGGATTGCCAGCAGCTTGCAGGCGATGGCCTTTTCGGAGGGTGGCGCGTCGGAGCGGAGCAGGGCGATCAGTTCGCGCTCCTTGTCCGGCGACGCATTGCGATCGTCAGCCGGCGCGCTCGCGGCGTTGAGCAGAAGACAGGTGGCCAAGAGGGCGACGGACCCGAAGGATTGTCGAAGGTGTTGCATGTGTATGGTCCGGGGAGAGTGGGTGGTGGATGGCAGCCGCGGCGGCGCGATGGTTGATTGACTGTAGCTGAACTCGCAAGAGTTCAGAGGATTGGCAAAACCGGCTGAATTCTTGCGAATTCAGCTACGTGAAGAAGAAGAAAGAAAAAGAAAAAAAGACGGACGGATTGAAAATCCGTCCTACGGTTTCGACTTACAGACGCCACGGTTCGCGCAGCGCTTCCGAGCGCAGGCGGTTGGCTTGCGCGTCGTCGATGAACTCGTGCGTCTTGTTGTCGTACTTCACCTGACGCCCGAGATAGAGCGCGATGTTGGCCGCGTGGCAGGCGATGTGTGCGTTGCACGCCGCGTCGGCATTTCCCTTCGGTTGGCTGCGAGTCTTCACGCAGTCGAGGAAATCTCGCACGTGGTACGTTGCCGGGTAGCCGCCGATTTCGGCGACGGCGCGACCCGCGAGCAGTTCCGGGGAACTCAGCACGAGCTTGCCGCTGTCGCCCGCTTCGACCCAGCCGGTCTCGCCTTCGAACCGCACCGGGCACGAACCGAGGGGAATCCAACCGGTTTCGCGATAGATCAACTCGGTGCCGTTCTCGTAGACCGCGACCAGTTGACCATCCTTCGGTGCGTTGTAGACGACGGGCGGCGGGCAATCACCAACGGCCCATTGGCAGAGATCCACACAGTGCGAGCCCCATTCGAGCACGCCGCCGCCGACCAAGCCGCCACCCTTTTCAAAGTTGAATCCGTCAAGCTGCTTCGCATTGAACGGACGCCAAGCCGCGGGACCGAGATAGGTGTCCCAGTCGACGACGTCCTTGTTCGGTTCGGTCTCGGGGACCAACCAACCGCTCATCATCGCCTGCATGCCGGCCGGATGAGCAAACACCTTTTTGATCTTGCCAAGCTTGCCGGTGCGGGCCAGTTCGCAGGCGAAGGCGAAGTGCGGCAGGTTGCGTCGCTGCGTGCCGGCCTGGAAGACGCGGCCCGTGCGGCGCATGGTCTCGGCCAGGATCAGGCTCTGGGCGATGTTCTTCGTGCAGGGCTTTTCGCAATACATGTCCTTGCCGGCCTTCGCGGCGTTCATCGCGGCGGTCGCGTGCCAGTTGGGTCCGGTGGCGATCAACACCGCATCAATGTCCTTGCGGTCGAGCAGTTCGCGGAAGTCGCGGTACGTGGCGCACTTGTCATTGCCATACTTGGCGTCGGTCATCTTCTTGACCGCGGTCCGACGCGCCTCTTTCACATCGCACACCGCGACGAACTGCACGTCCTTCTGTTCGAGGAAGCAGCCGAGATCGTACGTGCCGCGGTTGCCGATCCCGATCCCTCCCACAATCACCCGCTCGCTGGGAGCGGTGAATCCATCCAGCCCGAGGGCCGAACTGGGAATGATCTGCGGTGCCATCACGGCCCCACCGACCGACAGCGCTGATTTCAAAAACTGACGCCGGGGAACCTGCTTGGCTTTGTGCGACATGACTGCGCTCCTGATCGGGGGGACGCCGGAGAACCATCACCCGGACATGTTGTGGGTGTGACGAGAGGATACCGACGCGACCTTCGGCTTGCCACGCTCCGCACGGCGAATCGGTCCGTCCGTCAAAAAGCCGGTTATCCTTCACGCGGGTAAGCATGAAACGTTTAGCCCCAACGCCAACGGCGTGGGTGCGGATGCGGGCGAACCGTAAATCGCACGCACGCCGTTGGCGTTGCGGCTAAACGTGGAATCATTTCATCCCTGCCGGCGCGACGATTCATCCGAGTTCGTTGGCCAGCATCATGCCAGTTGCTTCCGGAAGCGGGCCAGGCTGAGGACCATGATTGCCAGACAGCAGACGGTCAGGCCGACCACTTGCGGCAGCAGGTCGGTCAGATCCGCGCCGCGCAGGATGATGCCGCGCAAGATCTCCAGGAAGTACGTCGCGGGAATCGCGAACGACGCCGCGTAGATCGGCAGCGGCATTTCACTGCGCGGGAACATGAAGCCGGACAGCAGCACCGTCGGCAGCATCAGCAGAAACGCGAACTGCATCGCCTGGAGTTGCGTCTTGGCGAGAGTGGAGACCAGCAGGCCGAGCGCCAGCGCACAAATGATGAACAGCATCGACAGTCCCATCAGCAGGAACAGACTGCCGTGAATGGGGACGCCGAAGACGAAGACCATCACCGTCAACACGATCACCATTTCGAGCGTGCCGATGCAGGCATAGGGAACGAGCTTCCCCATCAGCAATCCGACGCGTCCGACGGGAGTCACAAAGAGTTGTTCCAGCGTCCCCAGTTCGCGTTCGCGCACGATGGCGAACGATGTCAGAAACAGCGTCACCAGTTGCAGGATGATCCCGACCAGACCCGGCACGAAGAAGTGCGAGCTTTCCAGATCGGGGTTGTAGAGCAACCGTGTCCGCATCTCGATCGGCATCGCGACATGCCCCGTCGGATCGCGCGACGGCACGACCGGCAGCGATTCGGCGAACGGCCGCGTGATCCGTAACGACAGCGACACCCCCAGCAATTGGGACACCTGCTGGGCCGTGTTGGCCACTTGGGAATCACTCCCGTCAATCAGGACTTGCACAGCGACTTGTTTCCCCCGCAACAGCCGGTCCGAGTAATCGGGTGGAATCCGCACGCCCACCTTCGCGCGTCCCGACACCAGCGCGCGACGAAACGACTCGTCGTCGTACACGGCGTCGAGGATCGAGAACGACCGCGTGTTCCGAAAGCTGTCGATCAATTCGCGCGACGCCTGGCGGCCATCCAGGTTGAACACGACCGTCGGGATGTTTTCGATCTCCTGCTGAATCGCATAACCGAAGATGGTCGTCTGCAGCACGGGGACGACCAGCATGAACAGGATCGTCGCCGGATCGCGGCGAATGTGCGAGAACTCTTTCAGCAGCATCGCCTCGAAACCGCGGGTGGCGCGCCGGCCGGGATCGGCGGGTTGAGGACTGAGGGGCGAGGGCTGAGGGCCAAGGGGCGGCGCATCAACGACTGTCGGGATTGGCAACTCGTAGTCCGGACGCCCAACTCCGGACGTGGGCGTCCGGACTACAGACTCTGATGCGGCCTTGCCGCGCGCGGACTCCTCTTCCGCGCGAGTCAGCGTGACGAACACGTCCTCCAGCGTCGGTTCGATGGGCCGCAGTCGAACACTGTCCGCGGAGACTTGCAGCGCGTCGAGCATCCCGGCTTCCGACAACTGGTCCGAGGCCAGCACGTGAATCGCCTGGCCAAACAGCGTGGCATCGACCACACCGTCGACGTGCCTCAGCTTGGACAGAATCTGCGTCGGCGCGGCGATCTCCAGTTCGAAGCGCCGCGTTCCCGGCGGCGTGACGGCCGGAAGCTGCTTCAACTCGGCGGGCTTGCCGCAGACGATCAGCTTCGACTGGTAGATGTACCCGACATCGCTGCAGCGCTCGGCTTCGTCCATGTAGTGCGTGGTGACGAACAGCGTCACGCCGCGACCGGACAGTTCGAACAGCAGATCCCACAGATCGCGCCGGGCCACCGGATCGATGCCGGCCGTCGGTTCGTCGAGGAACAGCACATCGGGTTCGTGGATCAGGGCGCAGGCGAGGGCCAGCCGCTGTTTCCAGCCGCCCGACAACGTGGCGGCCAGTTGATCGAGCCGGTCGCCGATCCCCGTCAGTTGCTGCACGGCGCGCGAACGCCCGGCCAGCCGGTCTCCGCTCAGCCCGTAGATCCGGCCGTAGAACTCGATGTTCTCGCGCACACTCAGGTCGCCGTACAGGCTGAACTTTTGCGACATGTACCCGATGCGCCGCTTGATCGACTCGGCCTCGCGATGAACGTCGTAGCCGAGCACCGTCGCGGAACCGGCCGACGGTTCGAGCACGCCGCACAGCATCCGGATGATGGTCGACTTGCCGCTGCCGTTCGGCCCGAGCAGACCAAAGATCGCGCCGCGCTGAACCTGCAGGCTGACGTCACTGACGGCCGTCAATGAGCCAAAGTTGCGGCTCAGGTGCCGCACATCAATCACGGGGTCCGTCATGCGATGTCCAGTTCGCTCGTGCTGATGTCGTGCGTCTACTGTAGTCCCGCCGCTCCGCCGGCGGGACGTCCGGTCGGCGGAGCGACCGGACTACGGTAACGTCATCACCGTTTCAACCACACATCCGCCGCCATTCCCGGGCGCAGCCGGTCTCGACCGGCATCCAATGTGACCTTGATGCGAAACACCTGCTTGGAACGTTCCTCGGGCGTCTGCACATTGCCCGGTGTGAACTCGGCCTGCCGCGAGACGAACGTGATCCGGGCCGCGAACCGCTCGCCGGGAAAGCTGTCGACCGTCACGTCGACCGGGTCGCCCACTTTGACGGACAGACGATTCTCCGGCACATAGGCGCGGACCCAAAGCTGTGACAGGTCAATCACCGAAATGCCCGGCGCGTTCGCGCCAATCAGATCTCCCGGCCGCAGGTCGATTGCCTCGACCATGCCGTTTGACGGAGCCTTGATGGACAGTTCGTCGATCTGCCGCTGAATCGCGCGCATGGCCGCCGCGGCCGAGACGACCGCCGCCTCCGCTTCGGCAATCTCCTCGGACCGCGAGCCGTTTTGCCGCAGCAACCAGATCTGCCGGGCCTCTTCCAGTTGGGCCCGGGCCTCGGCGAGTTCTTCCGGGCGCGTGCCGTTTTCGAGTTTGGCCAGCGACTCGCGCTGCGATTCCATCGCGGCATGGGCGACGCGCAGTTCGGTGTTCGCGTGGTCCATCTCCTCTTGCGCGATGGTCTTCTTCGCAAACAGATCCTCGATCCGCTTGTGCCTCAGCTTCGCCAGCGACAACTGCGACTCGGCGAGTTCCAACTGGGACTTCGCGGCGCTGATGTCCTCTTTGCGGGGCCCGTGTACCAGCTTTTCCACCGTGGCGGCGAGTTGATCGTGTCGGGCCTTCGCCTGCGCCACCTCTTCGACACGGAATCCCGCTTTCACCCTGTCCCGCGCGGCCGTGACTTGCGCCAGTTGAGCGTTGGCCTGCGCCAGCAGCTCACGCAGTTGAAAGGGTTCGAGTTCGACCAAGACCGCACCGGACTGAACGGTCTGCCCCTCGCTCACCAGCACCTGGCTGACCCGGCCGCCGACACGCGAACCGACCCGGATCTCATGCGACTCGATGATCCCCGAGACGTGCATTGGCTCGGACCGATGCTGGCTCCAAAGCAGCAGTCCCACCATCGCCGCCGCGACGACCACAATTGCCACGAGACGTTTGAGCATGCCTTCGACCCCACTCCCGAGTTCCGCCGGCAAATCACACGCGGCAACCGTTGTAAATCACGCGGGACGGCAAGGGAAGGGGGGAGCGACGGACCCAAGTACTGTAGTCCCGTCGCTCCGCCGACGGGACTGCCGCAGAGAGGGCGTTGCCACACGGTGAACACCCGTTACCGCGCGTCCCGTCGG
>JAYTIB010000061.1:0-6643 GCA_043732205.1 Schlesneria sp.
TTCGGGCGACGGTGATCTGAAGTCGACGAGACCACGGCGCGTCCGCCCTCGCTCACGCTTCGGGTTACTTGAATTCCGACGCCAACTCTCGGAAATAGAAAATGCACCGCCCCTTAACGTCAATCCGGTGCTGGGGCACACTCGGGTCGCGCCGCAGTCCAAAGTCGGAATCAGCTCTTCGTGATGCTGGTCAGGACTTCGTCGAGACAGTCGACGATGAAGTCGGCATCGTCCTTGGTGAGGCACATCGGCGGCTTGATGCGCAGCACGTTGCCGTACAAGCCCCCCTTGCCGATGAGCAGCCCGCGCTGGCGGCTGCGTTCCATGACCTCGGCCGTTTCCGTGTTGGCGGGCTCCTTTGTCTGGCGGTCACGCACCAGTTCCACGCCGAGCATCAAGCCCATTCCGCGCACGTCGCCGATCAGTGGCTGCCGCGTTTGCAATTCGAGAAGCCGCCGCTTGAGATGTTCGCCGACCACCCGCGCGTTCTCTTGAATGTGGTCGCGGTCGATGACTTCCAGCGTGGCGAGTCCCTGGGTCATCGAGATCGGGTTGCCGCCAAACGTGTTGAAGTGGATGCGGTTCGTCATCTGGCGGGCGATGTCGGGCCGGGTGACGCACGCCCCCAGCGGGGCGCCGTTACCGATCCCCTTCGCCATCGTCACCAGATCCGGCGTGACACCCCAGTTCTCGAAACCCCAGAAATGTTCGCCGGTGCGACCGAAGCCGGTTTGCACTTCGTCGGCGATGCACAGTCCGCCGTAACGGCGCACGATGTCGTACGCGATCTGAAAATATTCCGGTGGCGGTGTGACCGTGCCGCCGACTCCCTGGATCGGCTCGGCGATGAAGCAGGCGACTTCGCCCGGCGTTTCGTGACGGATCAGTGGCTCGATGTCCCGCGCGCAGCGAACGTCACAGCTCGGATACGTCAGGCCCAACGGGCAGCGGTAACAGTAGCCCGGCATCGCGTGCTTCACCGAGTTCGTCGGATTGCTCTTGAACTTCCACGTGCCGTGCGCGGTGATCCCCATCGTCGCCTGGGTTCCGCCGTGATAGGCGTTGCGCAGGCTGATGATATCCGCCCGGCCCGTGTGTTCGCGGGCCATCAGGATCGCCAGTTCATTCGCTTCGCTGCCCGAGTTCGTGAAGTACGAAACTCCCAAACCGCTCCCTTCCGGCATGTGTTCGGCGAGCTTCTTGCCGAACTGGCCGATGGTCGGGTGCAGATAAATCGTGGTCGTGTGTTGCAGCCTGCCGACCTGCTCGCGCACCTTCTCGACGATATGCGGATGACAGTGACCGACCGACACGGTGACGATCCCGGCGAACGCATCCAGGTATCGCTTCCCCTGTTCGTCCCACAGGTATTGCATGTGCCCTTCGACGACCAGCAACGGATCGCGGTAGTACGTGACCAGCCCCGGAGTCAAATACTGCTGCCGCAACGCGATGACTTCGCCCTTGTCCGGTCCGTCGTACGGCGTTGGCTCATGACCGCAAATCGGCAGTTGCAGGTTCGTCGGAAATGGTTGGTCGGGGGATTCTGAATTCATGAGTGTTCCATAGGTTGTCGTGCGACTTCAATCTTCTCATCAACGCATCGGGTGGGCAGGAGAGCAATCGGAAGAATCAATCGCTCAACGGAAAGACCGTCTACTTTCAATGAAAGTCGATGCCCCCGGTGGCTCCCGGTGTTTCGTGGCGACGATTCATCGTCCCAACGGTCCGTCACGGTCAGGGTGACACTTTCAGCACCCGGTCCACTTGCGGAGCGTCGATCGTCCGTTGCTCGCCGGTTGGCCAACGGACTGTGACTTTGGTGATCTTGTCCTGCGTGCCGAGACCGAACGTCACGGTCGGTTCGCTCTGCGACAGATAGCCGCGCGTCGGCATGACCTGGCCCGACAGTTTGCCGCGCGCCGTTTCGACATCGATCGTCGCGCCGATCGCCGACCGGCAGCCGTTGACTCCCGCCACCTCCACCCGCAGCCAGTGATGTCCGAGCTTCTGATCGTTGCGCAGCAGCCGCGGCTTGGCACCCGTCGTCCCGAACAGCAGGTCGAGGTCTCCGTCGCCATCAATGTCAGCGAACGCGGCACCGCGGCCGACCATCCGTTTCAGGAAGTCGGGTCCGCATTTGTCGGACGGCACCGGAATGAACTCGGTCGGCGATTCGGGACCGCAGTTCCAGAAGAAGTGCGGCGGCTGCTCGTAGAACTGGCTGGCCTGGACTTTGTTGATGTCCGTCTCCAAGTGCCCGTTCGCGGCGACGATGTCGAAGCGGCCGTCCAGGTCCACGTCGAGGAACAGCGTGCCGAACGTCAGCTCCAGTCGTGATTGGGGTCCGATGCCGGTCGCGATCGCCTCGTCGTTGAATTGCATCGAGTTGCCTCGCGCCACATACAGCGCAGTCATTTCATTGGCGAAGTTGCCGATCACGATCGCCACATGATCGCTGTTGCGAATTCGGGCCGAGTCGATTCCCATCGCGCCGCGGGCCTGCCCCTGCTGATCGAACGCCATTCCCCGTTCAACCGCCTTCTCGACGAACGTGCCGTTCTGCTGATTGTGAAACAGAAAGTTCTGCACGGTGTCGTTGGCGACCGCGATGTCGATCCAGCCATCGCCGTCGAAGTCGCCGAACGTCACCCCCAGCGACTTGCCGGCGAAGACTTCGTTTCGCACGGGGTTGCGAATCCGCAGTCCGGCCTCGTCGCTGACTTCCGTGAACTTGCCTTGACCGTCGTTGCGGTAGAGGTACGGATGTGTGCCGGGAAAGTCCTGCGGTCGACCATAGGCCCGTTCCCCGCCGGTCAGCGTGAACGGTTGGGCCAGGTCGAACTTCTTCGACCACTTCACGTAGTTGCAGACGAACAGATCGAGGTCACCATCGTTGTCGTAGTCGAGGAATCCGCAGCTTGTGCTCCAATTCCAGACGATCGAGTCCGAGTTCGCGGCAGAACTGTCGTCAAGCTCCTGTCCGCCAATGCCCACTTCCTGGGTGACGTCGACGAACTTCGCGGCGTCGTTCCGAAAGAGGCGGTTTCCTCCGACGGCCGTGAAGTACAAATCTTCATCGCCGTCGTTGTCGTAATCGCCGACAGCGACTCCCTGACCATAGAAGCCGACCGCGAGGCCGGTCTCCTTCGTGACGTCGGTGAACTGGCAGTCTCCATCGTTCCGGTAGAGGGCCATCGTTGGCTGCTTGCCGGTTGCAAGGAGCTCCGCGAATTTCGCATCCCATCCCCAGCGCGACGAGTTCACGAACAGGATGTCCGGGTCGCCATCGTTGTCGTAATCGAGAAACGCCACGCCGCCCCCCATCGATTCCGGCAGCAGCTTTTGTCCCGCCGCGCCGTTT
Source organism: Schlesneria sp. (assembly GCA_043732205.1). Taxonomy (GTDB): domain Bacteria; phylum Planctomycetota; class Planctomycetia; order Planctomycetales; family Planctomycetaceae; genus Schlesneria. Next base: position 3,365 of record JAYTIB010000061.1, read on the forward strand.
TCGTGGACGAAGTGAATCCCCGCCGATTCGGTGATGTCGGTGAATGGCATGAGCGGTATTTCGACCTTCGGCCGCTCGCGCACCTCCGGCTTCACCAGTTCCGTTGACTGGACGATCGGCGGTGGCTTGATGCTCATCCGCCAATAGGCCACGAAGCCGACGACGCCGATCAACACGATCACCAGCGCCGACCAGACAAACGCCCGGCCGACGATCGCGTCATCGCGTTCCACTTCGAACTGGGGCTGAGTCATGAACAGTGTGTCCTGCGGAGAATGTGGCGTGACGCTTTGGGAGTGCTTTGAATTCTTTGGGAGTGCTCCGGCTTGACGGAGCTTTGGAATTTTGGCTTGCGGCGAAGCCGCTTTGGCGATTCACTCCAAACGGGAGAGTCACAGTCACAAAAGAAAGCGGCTTCGCCGCAGTCCAAAGCTCCGTCAAGCCGGAGCACTCCCAAAGTCGGCTAGTCGTCACCGGGTTTGGCGGCGTCATCAGGGAGTCCCGGCACGCCCCGCCGGTTCAAGGGGTAGATCACGAGCGGCTCCGAGGCTTTCGCGGCGGGCGGATATTTTCGTCGGGCCTGTTCATAGGCCACGTCGCGCGCGTTGTCGTCCGGCTTGTAGCGGGCGTGCAGCTTCGCGTGTTCGGCGGCCTTCGACTCATCGCCAAGATCCTGAGACACGAGATGCAGTCCGTAATGGGCCGAGACATTTTCCGGGTCGAGCTTCAGCACTTTCTGATACTCGGCCGCGGCCTGTTTCAACAGCGCGTCGCGTTCCGCCTTCCGCGCCGGATCGCGGATTTGCTTGGCCCGTTCGAACAGTGTCTGGCCGAGCAGATCGATGACTTCGTAATCCATGCTGAAGTCAAAGCCGCGCGCCGTCCGTTCGGCCGTCTTGTCTTCGAGCACCTTGCGGAAGTTCTTTTCCGCCTCTTCGAGACGCCCCTGCTCGCGGTTGATGACGCCGCTCAACCAGGCGATCGTCCATTCGGGTGCCGGTGGATCTTTGAACTCACTGGCTCGCGCGATGGCCGCGGTCGCCTCGTCGAGACGTCCCTCGCGGTGCAGTACCCGGGCGAGATTGAGAGCGCCGTCATACCGGCTCGGTTCCTTCAAGCCCTCCAGCACGGTGAAGGCGTCGGCCGCCTGACGGAGCTCCGCTTTCCCCTTCAGGAACAGGCCGATCCCGTAATCGTTCCACCGCTGCCAGACGGGGATTTCCATCTTGCCGTTGTCGACGACCGCCGCACTTCCTTCGACGGGAAACGTCACCTTGTCAGAGCAGAGCGTGGTGATCGGCAGCTCGTTGAGATACGGCTCACCCGGATGGTGGCCCCGAATCGGAAGGTCGCCCTTGCGGGCCTTGGTCGTGAAGAAGTCGGTATAGATCTTGTCGAACTTGCGGTACTGCAACTTCACTTCGACTGTCACCGGCTCCGTCACGTCGTCCGGCAGTGCCAACGTGTAATGCACGGTCCCCGCCGCGCCGGGTGGGATCTGGTTGTTATAGAGCGGAACGAAAATATCCTGCGGGTTGCGGCGGTCGATCCGGTTGCCGTCCTTGTCGAGCATGAACACGTTGATGAAGTGCGACCACGGGTCGACCGAGCGTTGTCCGTCGATGCCGCCGCTGCGGCCGATCACCCGGCCGCCGCTGGTGACGGTCACATCGAGCCAGACTTCGTTGGAATCGACCGTTCCCTGAGTGAACGGGTGCCCCATCTTCAGCGTCCGCACGACGGTTTCCAGCAGATAGTTCTGTCCCGGCTTGAGCGTCGGCACATCGGGACGCAGCGGCGCATGCAGCTTGCCGGTGATGTCGCCCCCTTCCTTCACGCCGAAGATGTCGACGCGCAGTTTGCCTTTGAGAAACTCCTGATGGGCCGCGACGGTCTCGGGCGATTCCTTCAGCCACGCCAGGCCCGTGTTCGCCGTTGGAAACAAATGATTGTGGATGCTCGGCTGCTTCGCATCGGCGAACAGCTTCGCGCCAAAGTCGCCCGACTCCTTCGGCGGCATGTGGCATCCGGCACAGTTCTGAACCGCCTTTTCCGGATAGTAGAAGCTGCGAGCACCGTGGCCCGAGACTCCGCTCAGCAGGTACGTGTCGTAGTGGTTCTGGCCGCGCAGGAATTCCTTGTAGTGGTTGAGGTCATAGGGCAAGTGGACCTTGTGGCAGGTCGAACAGAACTCGGCCGACTTGTGGAACGGCTTCAGGAACGTCCGCTTGTGCAGGTCCGGCTTCGCCTTGACCAATTGGTTGTTCACCCACTGCAGCACGGCGTTGTCGCTGTAGGCGAACGGGTAGTGCTCGGGATTCTCAATCGTGTAGTCGCCGTTGCCGCGGGTGCTGTTCACGTGGGTGATCGAATGGCAGACGGTGCAGGTGATTCCGGCCTGGGCCGTCGGGTGATTGACGTCGTCAAACTTCGGGTCGTCAAACGCACCGCTCAGGAACGGCACGGGATCGTGGCATCCGGCGCACCAGCGCGAGGCCTGCACATTTCCATCACGCTTCAGCGAGACTTCGCGGGTTTCGCGGACACTCGCCAGATACGCCGGGTTGTTGAACGAACTGAAATGGTGCGAGCTGTGGAACCAGCCCTTGTAAGCGTCGGCGTGACACTTCAGACAGTAGTCGTCGTTCATCAGTGCTGCGGCGGGAATGAAGTTGCCCGTCGATGTGCGGGCCAAGGACGGAGTGAAGTACTTCTCCCCCGCCTTCGGTCCGGCCTGGTTCCACCGCCGCGGATCCTGGTTGTGCATCAGGATCATGCCGCCGGCGGCGACGCCGGTGGCCACCAGGTAACAGGCTCCAATCTTCCACTTGATCTTCGGCCCCGCCAATCGATGGAGCCAGTACAACCACAGGCAAGACAGCGGAGCGGCGACATGTGCCCAATAGATGATCGAACGAGTGGCGGCGTTCTTGATGACCAGTGCCGACGACGTCCGGCCACCGAGATCGACCCGCATCAGCAGCACGCCGGTGACGAGCACCGCGAGCGACGCGACGAGCAGCGCATAGCCGACGCGGATCGCCCGCTTGTTCTTCCGAAATCGCGTGTTGAGCAGATGGACACTCAGAAACGCGACGAACGGCAGGACCAGCAGCAGGCCGAGCACCAGATGCCCGGCGAACATCAGCATGTAAAACCAGTTCTCGTAAGTGCGTCCGGAACTCCAACTGAGGAAGGTGACTCCACCGAGGTAGGCCGAGTTCGCACCAAGGACGGCGACCAGCAGGAAGACCGACCACATCAGCACGCGCAGCCGGG
>JAYTIB010000062.1:0-6632 GCA_043732205.1 Schlesneria sp.
CCGACGAACCCGCCACTGACAACCGTCGCGCCATCGCCCACGAGCGAGACGGCCTCATCGGCCGAGCAGAGCAGCGATGCCAGACGTCCGGTGTGCATGTCGGGGTTCTTTGGAAGGCAGAATTCAGAAGTCGGATTTTAGGAGACAGGAGACAGGAGACGTTGCGAGGTCCAGTGACCCCTCTTCACCATTCAATTTGCAATTTGCAATTCTCAATTTGCAATCTCCCTCCCTCCCCCCTACCCCAGCCATCCTCCATTCGCGTGAATCGTCTGTCCGGTGACGTAGCTGGCCAGATCGCTGCAAAGGAACAGGATGACGTTGGAGATCTCTTCCGGCTCGCCGAATCGTCCGAGGGGGATCTGGGCGATCATGCCGGCGCGGACTTCTTCGGGGATCGTCTTGCCCATTTCGGTGAGCACGACGCCCGGAGCGACCGCGTTCACCGTGATGTTGCGCCGCGCCAGCTCCTTACTCAGCACCTTGGTGATCGCGATGACCCCCGCCTTGGCGGCCGAGTAGTTGACCTGTCCGTAGAAGCCGACAACGCCCGAGATCGACGCCATGTTGACGATGCGGCCCCCGTCGGAGATGCGGTCCGCCGCGGCCCGGCAAACTTGGAACACGCCGGTCAGGTTCGTGTCGATGACCGCCTGCCATTCGTCGTCCGTCATCTTCTTCAGCGTCCGGTCGCGAATGATCGCCGCGTTGTTGACGACGATGTCGAGTCGGCCGAATTGCCGCACCGTTTCATCGATCATCTGTGTGATCTCGGTGACGTTGCGGACATCGGCGGCGACCGCGATCGCCCGCTCGCCCAGAGCCGCCACGGTTTCTTTCGCGAGTCCGCGATTCACCCCTGGGGGATCGTCGAAATAGTTGACGACGACATTTGCTCCAGAAGCATGCAGCGTCGTCGCGGTGCAGCGACCCAGTCCCTGACCGGCCCCCGTGATGATTGCCGTTCTTCCGGTGAGATCGATCGTGGCCATGTCTCGGTTCCCCTGTTCTCGCGACCCTGATACCCCGCGCGAGGGACAGTGAGACATCTGAGTCGTTTAACCCTGAGCCTACGGCGAAGGTGTCGGGGGGCGGCGTCCCGAAACGTGTGCCGACAGTTCCGGCCGAGACGGACGCGACTGCCCGCCCCACCTTCGCCGTAGGCTCAGGGTTAAACGACTCGGTCTGGGCCGCGTGCGATATCGAGTGGCCGAACACGACACCACAAGCGACTCCGATTTGCAACGGCTCGGCGGCAACTCTATGCTCCGTCCGGTTCCTCACAGACTTCTGAACGGATTCACGAATGAGTCACGCTCCCCCGCTGCATGCCGAGACTTCCTCCCGGCTCGGTTCGCTGGACGCCTATCGCGGATTCGTGATGATCTGTCTGGCGGCGAACGGGTTCGGCATCGCGGAAACAGCCAAGGCGTTCCCGGAGAGTTCGCTGTGGAGATGGCTCGGTTTTCAATTCGATCACGTCCCGTGGTTCGGCTGTGCGTTTTGGGATCTGATCCAACCGTCGTTCATGTTCATGGTCGGCGTGTCGCTGCCCTATTCGTATGCCAAGCGGCGGGAGTCGGGTGATTCGTACGCGCGACTTTTGAGTCACGTCGTGGTCCGCTCGATCGTGTTGATTCTGCTCGGCATCTTCCTGTCATCCGGCGGGAAGAAACTCACCGACTTCACGTTCATGAACGTGCTGACTCAGATCGGCCTGGGCTACACATTCCTGTTCCTGCTCTGGAATCGTTCGCGCGCTGTTCAGCTCGGGACTGCGGCTGGGATTCTGACGGGATACTGGGCCTGGTTCGCCTTCACACCGGTTGTCGGTGCCGACTTCGATTTTGCGAAGGTCGGATTGCCGCAGGACTGGACCTATCTGACGGGCTTCGCCGCGCACTGGCAGAAGTGTTCCAATCCCGCGGCCACATTCGACGTCTGGTTCCTCAATCTGTTTCCGCGGACTGAAGCGTTCGTGGCGAACAAGGGAGGCTATCAGACGCTGAACTTCGTGCCGTCGCTGGTGACGATGTTGTTTGGGTTGATGACCGGCCAGTTCATTCGCGGTTCGACCAACCGCGTGCGAACGCTGCGGACACTCGTGGCATCGGGAGTGCTGTTGTTCGCGATCGGCTGGGCGTGCGATTTCCTGGCGATTTGTCCGCTGATCAAGCGGATCTGGACTCCCAGTTGGACGCTGTACAGCACCGGCCTGGCGCTGCTGATGCTGTCGGCCTTCTACGGTGTGATCGATGTGGCGGGCTGGCGCGGCTGGGCGTTTCCGCTGACGGTGGCCGGCATGAATTCGATCGCGCTGTACTTGCTGTCGCAACTGCTCAGGAACTGGACCGGTGACACTCTGCAACGGCATCTGGGGCAGGACTTGTTCAAGATCCTCGGTGATCCATACGTGCCGCTGGTCAAGGCGAACCTGGTCCTGTTGGCGTTCTGGCTGTTCGTCTGGTGGCTCTATCGCCAGCGGATTTTCTTCCGCATCTGATGCCGCCAACGTCACACGGATTGAAGATTGTCGTTCCCTGTCGGCCCGGCATTCCTTGGGGAAGGCCACCACGCTACAACAGCGTCCCCACGGCTGACACCTGTATTGCGAAGCGGCTTGATGTCCCTGCGAGTTTCCAACCTGCAACTGTCTGTGACGGTTCCCGAGTCCGAACTGCCGCGGTTTCTTGCGCAACGACTCGGAGTGACACCAGACGTTCTCACACGATGGCGGGTGCTAAAGAAAAGCCTTGATGCCCGTTCGCCATCGGACTTGAAGTTCGTCTACACCAGCCTCGTCGAACTTCCCGATGACGTGCTCAAGACGGACGCCGTCCAACGGCGATTGAAGGACGGCGTTCAACACTTCGAGCCGCCCGCCTTCGAAGATCCCCCCGGTGGAGAACAGCCGCTCGAACACCGGCCGGTCGTGATCGGCTCGGGGCCGGCGGGTCTGCTGGCGGGATACTACCTGGCGTGGAAGGGATACCGCCCGCTGATCCTGGAGCGCGGCCCGGCCGTGAAGGAGCGCGTTTCCGCCGTCCGCGACTTCGACCGGGGCGGGACGTTCGATCGCGAGAACAACTACCTGTTCGGCGAAGGGGGCGCGGGATGCTTCAGCGACGGCAAGCTGACCTGCCGCCTCGAAGGGCCGGATGTCGAGTGGGTGCTGGAGCGGTTTGTCGAATGCGGCGGACGGCCGTCGCTCGTCTACGAAAACCGGCCTCATCTGGGGAGCAACAAGCTGCCGCTGATCTGCCGAAACTTCCGCCGAAAGGTCGAGGCATTGGGAGGCGAGTATCGCTTCGGCTGCCGCATGGAGGGACTCGACGTGCGCGACGGCCGGGTCTGCGGCGTGCAGACATCCAGCGGCTATCTGGCGACCAATCACGCGGTGCTCGGCATCGGCCACAGCGCGCGGGACACCTACCAGATGCTGTTCGATCTGGGAGTGCCGATGGTCCAGAAGGCGTTCCAACTCGGACTGCGGATCGAACAACCGCAGGAGCAGATCAACCGCCACAAGTACGCGCGCTCCGAATACCTCGCGCTGCTCGGCGCGGCGGACTACACGCTGCAAGCGAAGGGTGAAAAGGATGTCTTCACGTTCTGCATGTGTGCCGGCGGAATCATCATCCCCAGCGTCAGCGAACCGGGCATGTTCTGCACGAACGGCATGAGCAATTCCCGCCACGACACGCCGTTCGCCAACAGCGGCGTGATGGTCACGCTGGAGCCGGGTGAATTCGGCAGCGATCACCCGCTGGCCGGCATGCACCTGCAGCAGCGCTATGAAGCCGAAGCCTTTCGCATCGGCGACGCGAACTATCTCACCCCGATTCAAACCGCGCGCGACTTTCTCAAGCACCGCACGCCGGACCCCGGCGTCAGGCTGGAGTGTTCGTACGAACGCGGGGTCCGGCCCGCGTCATTGGATCGGGTGATCCCGCCGATCGTCGCCAACGCCATTCGCCAGAGTCTGCCGATCTTGGACCAAAAACTGCGCGGCGATTTCTTGAAGCACGCGATCCTGGTCGGGCCCGAGATGCGCGGCAGCTCGCCGATCCGCATCGACCGCAGTCCCGTCACAAGACAGTGCCCAAACATCGCCGGCCTGTACCCCGTTGGCGAAGGGGCGGGCTACGCCGGCGGCATCGTCAGCGCCGCCGTTGATGGACTCCGCAGCGCCCGCAGCATCGTCAGCCAGTTCGCGCCGCTGAGTTCGCACGGGACATCGCATGAATAACTGTCGCGATTCGGCGAGAACCAAACCCGTAGCATGGACGCCTCGTCCGTGCGACAAGTCGTGACCATCTGTCGAATTGGGTCGCACGGACGAGGCGTCCATGCTACGAGAGTCATTGATGCGCCGATCCTGCGCCGATCCTGCGCGGCATTCAGGCGTGGCTGACATCAACATCAGTGGCGAGATTTCTTCAGGACGAGTGGGCAATTTCGGAAATCGCAGCGTGGCCGCCGGCCGCAACCCAATTGAACAGAAGGAAACGAAGGGAACGAAGAAAGCCGTTGTTGATCGCCAGGTTTCGGTGATGCCAACCAACGGCGCTGCCCCGTCTTCCCTTTGTTTGCTTCTGTTCCAAATCTTCGCGTGCCGCAAAGAACCGGAGCGTTAGCCTGGATCATTCATGGCTTGAACCACGAAATACTCGAAAGACACGAAAGTCAGGAAGTTGAGTCGAATGTCATCAGAAACACGGTGTCGTTTCACGCACGCACTGGCAGGTAACGCAACCTGCCTCACGGTATTCCTTTCGTGTTTTTCGTGTTTTTCGTGGTGAATAATCCGGGTTAGACGCATGAAACGCTGGGACATCTTTTGCGCGGTGGTGGACAACTTCGGAGACATCGGCACGTGCTGGCGACTGGCTCGGCAGTTGGCTCACGAACACGGGGCTGGCGTCCGGCTGTGGGTCGACAAGCTCGACAGCTTCGCCTGCCTGTGCCCTTCCATTTCGACCGACGCCGCAGTGCAGCACGTGGGCTCGATCGAGATTCGCCGCTGGCCATCCGACTTTCCGGCCGTCGATGTGGCGGACGTGGCCGACGTTGTCATTGAGGCGTTCGCCTGCGAACTTCCGCCAACGTACATCGCCGCAATGGCTCGGCGAGGCGTCGCTCCTGTTTGGATCAACCTCGAATACCTCAGCGCCGAAACTTGGGTGGACGACTGCCATTTGCTGCCGTCGCCTCATCCGAGATGGCCGCTGATCAAACACTTTTTCTTTCCCGGCTTCACGTCCAAGACAGGCGGGCTGCTGCGGGAACGTGACCTGCCGGCCGCCCGCGCCGCGTTCGATGCGAAGATGGAGGCGGAGTTCTGGCGCAGTCTGGGCGTGGCCCCCCGCTCCGACGATGAGCTGCGCGTGTCGCTCTTCTGTTACGACAACCCGGCTCTGCCGGAATTGCTTCAGAGTTGGGTTGATGGCCCCGCCGCTGTGCGTGTTCTGACCGCCCCCGGTGCCGCCACCGAACAGATCGCGCGTTGGTTCGGGGACGCGCTTTCGCCAGGGACTCAACTTCAGAGGGAGTCACTCACGGTGCAGGCCCTGCCGTTCCTGCCGCAAGCCGGCTACGACCGGTTGCTCTGGTCGTGCGATGTGAATTTTGTGCGCGGCGAAGATTCGTTCGTCCGTGCGCAATGGGCCGAACACCCGTTCGTGTGGCAGATCTATCCGCAGGCGGAGAGTGTGCATCTCACCAAGCTTGATGCATTCTTGACCCGCTACCTCGACGAACTCGGGGACTTGGAAGCAGTCGCGGTGAAGCGCCTGTGGCACGCCTGGAACGGTGCCGGCGACATGACCGGTGCCTGGCAAAGTTACGCCGCAAACCGACTGTCGATCGGCCGGCACGGGAAAGTCTGGGCCAGCCAGCTTGACCGACTGGGCGATCTGGCCAACAATCTGGTCCGCTTCGTGCTTCGAAACTGAGGCACACGCCATTGTGCGTTGCGGCGCGTCATGGCCACGGTGGGCGGACGCGGATTTTTAACTTCGACAGACAAGATGGGAACGTGTCATGAGTGTCAAGATCGCCGGCGAGCTTCAGTCGGGCAACGTCGTCATTGTGGAGAATGTGCCGGTCGTTGTCCTGAAGGCGCAATACAACAAATCGGGTCGCAACGTGGCGATGGTCAAACTGCGCACGAAGAACCTGATGACCGGCCGCATTTCGGAATTGATCTACAAGGCGGACGAGAAGCTGGAAGGGGTGATGCTCGAGAAAAAGAACTGCACCTACTCCTATGCCGCGCCCCCGATGCAGGTCTTCGTGGACTCGGACTTCAACCAGTACGAAATCGATTCCGAAGTCATCGCGGACCTCGAAAAATTCCTGGTTCCCGACATGACGGATGTCTGCGAGGTCACGTTCTACGAGGGGCGTCCCCTGTCCGTGGTGCTCCCCAAGACGATCATCCGCGAGGTGGAATACACCGAGCCGGCGTCGCGCGGCGACACATCGGGCAAGATCACCAAGGCGGCGGTCCTGAAGGACTCGAAGCACGAACTGCAGGTCTCCGCCTTCGTCGAAATCGGCGACAAGATCGAGATCGACACGGAAACCGGCGAATTCCGGCGCCGCTGCACCTGACATCCAGCAACCGCCCC
>JAYTIB010000063.1:0-6625 GCA_043732205.1 Schlesneria sp.
CGTTCGAGAAATTATTGTCGTGGATCGCTCCGCGATCCAACGTTCTGATCGCGGAGCGATCAGCGACAATGCGACAGTTAATTCTCGAACGGTCCTAAGGCGAGCGGCAGAAGAAAGTTTGCCCCCCTACAAGCACGATGCGCAAGCGAGTGTGTCTGAAAACTCACTCGCTTGCGCTGCGTGATTGGATGCCGATTTCTGCCGCTCGCCCAAGAGCCGCCGCGACTTCGACAGACTTGCAAGAACGGCCTTTCGGATTCCACCCGGATTCGTGACGCACTCCCTCCTCCCTCCTCCTTCCTCGCCTCCCCTACAACTCGCAAAACTGACAGCTTCATTCCGAGCCGCACGTGAATCTGCAATTTCTGCGCTTCCCGAGCGCAGCCCCCATCGCCGCCAGTCCGATAAATCATGCTTGGACGGCATGCTCAGAGTCGGACATCGGGAGCGGCGAAGATGCGGGTACTACATGGCAATCGATTCGCCGCCGTCCCCCACGAATGGAAGTCCCGCCTCTTCTGGGCGGCCGTGTGGATTGTGGTGCTGTTCTGTGTGGCTCCGCGCCTCGTCGTCGGCGCGGAACCGCAGTTCTGGCGCACCGACTTCGACGCCGCACTCCGCGAGGCCGAAGAAAAAAAGCTCCCCCTGCTCATGCACTTTTATGCCGACTGGTGCATGCCCTGCCAGAAGATGGAGCAGACCGTCTTCAATGCATCCGCAGTCCGGGAACTGCTGACGACGCGCTTCGTCGCCGTGAAGTTGAACTCCGAAAAGAACCAGCATCTGGTCCGCCGGTACGGGTTCGAGCTCCTCCCGACCGACATGGCGCTCGACCCGCTCACCGGCCGGGTGCTCACCATGCATTCGGGATACCTCGATCAAGCCGCGTACATCAAGCTGGCCCAACAGTCGGAAGCGCGCTTTCAAAAGGCCCACCCGCCCCAACCGGTGAATCCCGCAGCGGGAACGACCGGCTCCACGACCGATGGCAATGGTGGCACCGCACCACAACTGGGCGAACCGGTTCCCATCGTGGGCCTGGACGGGTTCAGTCCGGTGTCGATCATGAAATCCCGCCAATGGACCCGCGGTTCGGCCCGGTTCGCGTGGGACTACAAGGGCGTGCTGTACCACCTGTCATCGCGCGAGGAACTGCTGGAATTTCGCAAGTCGCCCGAATCGTACGCCCCCAAGTTCCTCGGTTGCGATCCGGTGATCCTCTGGGAAACCGATCGCGCGCTCCCCGGCAGCCCCGACTTCGCCGCCTTCTACGACGACGAGCTCTACCTGTTCAAAACGGAACAACGCCGCAAGCAATTCAAAGGCAACCCGCAGAAGTTCACCAAGCTGCAACAGGCGGTGAAGGTCGACCAGATCGAACGAACCGTGCTGCGCTGACGCGGCCATTGAGGCCCTGCCTGCGTCACTCGCCGCCAGACACTCCGTCCAGCGGCATCACTCAGCGCGCGAGTGATAAGCCCTCAAACAGGCGACTCGTCTTTGGGAGTGCTCCGGCTTACTTTGGGAGTGCTCCGGCTTGACGGAGCTTTGAAATTTCGGATTGCAGTGAAGCCGCCTTCGCGATTCATCCCTCGCGCGGCCTGACCTGAAACGTTTAACCGCCACGCCAACGGCGTGCGCGGGAACAACGGTACGCCCCCGCCGGCGCGCACGCCGTCGGCGTAGCGGCTAAGAAGCAGTTTCAAAACACAAACAGTAACCCGCAGCGTCAGCGAGGGCGTCGGGAGTTCCAGCGTGGAATCGTCCCTCGCTCACGCATCGGGTTGGTTTTGAAACAGCCGCCAAACGAAAACGCCTCACGGTGGTCCGCGCGGGCGATCCCCGCACGGGACGTTTCGCAGCGTCCAAAAGAAGGCGGCCGGGCCGCATTCCAAAGCTCCGTCAAGCCGGAGCACTCCCAAAAGCGAGCCGGAACACTTCCAAAGCTCGCGAGTTTCCGGGCGAATCATGCCGGGCTGACGGAGAGGGGGCAAGTGCGACGGAATTCGCGGGAAACGCCGAAAGAAGGAACAACCCGCGAGACCACGCCCACGCTTACTCTACGGCACCCGGCTGGTTACACTCTCCCGACGTTGGGACATGGCGGGGCTGACAGAGATGTCCGCCCCCTCTTTTTGCGCGGAGTCCCGCGCGGAGTGTTCATTCAGAAAAGAGTGCATCGTGACTGTCACGTCTGTTGTCGGATTGCAGTGGGGCGACGAAGCCAAGGGCAAGATTGTCGACATCCTGACCGATTCGCACCAGGTGGTCGTCCGGTATCAGGGAGGCAACAACGCCGGCCACACCGTCAAGTTTGACGGTGAGACCTACAAGCTGTCGCTGCTGCCGACCGGGATTCTGCGCCCCGGCGTGACGGCCGTGATCGGCAACGGTCTGGTGGTGAATCCCGAAGCCCTGCTGAAAGAGATCGCGTCGCTCACCGAACGGGGCATCCCGATCAACGGCGGCAACCTGCTGGTCAGCGACCGGGCGCACGTGATCCTGCCGTATCACGTCGTCGAGGACGCGGTCTACGAGAAGCGGCGCGGCGAGCAGGCGATCGGCACCACGGGACGCGGCATCGGCACCTGCTACCGCGACAAGGCGCTGCGGTCGCACGCGATCCGCATCGGCGACCTCTATCATCCCGCCTCGTTCCGCTCGCGACTGAACGACATCGTCGAAGCCAAGAACCTGATGCTGCGGGCGCTCGATCCGACAGTCGATCTCCTCGACGCGGACGCGATCTTCGCCGATTACTCGCGCTACGCGGAACAGATCAAGCCGCATGTCACCGACACCACCGCCTGGCTGCACCGCGCCGTCCGGGCCGGCGCGAACATCCTGTTCGAGGGTGCCCAGGGCAGTCTGCTCGACGTCGATCATGGCACGTTCCCGTACGTGACCAGTTCGAACAGTTCGTCGGCGGGAATCCACAGCGGCAGCGGCGTGCCCGAGCGGGAGATCGAGCGCATGATCGGCGTCGTGAAGGCGTACACAACGCGGGTCGGCGGCGGCCCGTTCCCGACCGAGTTGAACAACGCCACCGGCCAGCACATTCGCGACGTCGGCCACGAATACGGCACGGTCACCGGACGTCCGCGCCGCTGCGGCTGGCTGGACGGAGTCGCCACGGCGTACGGGGCGCGCATCTGCGGCGTCGACGAAATCGCCGTGATGCTGCTCGACGTCCTCGCGCAACTCGACGAAGTCTGCATCTGCGAGGCGTATGAAATCCACGGTGAACGGACGACCGACTTCCCGTCGCATGTGGAAGACCTGGAAGTCGCCAAGCCGGTCTACCGCCGCATCCCCGGCTGGAAGCAGGACATCACGGGAGCCCGCAAGTTGAGTGACCTGCCCGCCGGTGCCCGCCGGTACGTCGATTCGATCAGCGAACTGATGGGCCTCCCCGTGAAGTTCATCAGCATCGGCCCGGACCGCGAGCAGACGATCCTGTTGTAGTGGTGCATCACACTACCCAGAGTGAGACGTTTTCGTTTAACCCCAACGCCAACGCCAACGGCGTGGGCGCGAATGCGGATGAAGTGAGTGTCTCGGACGCTGGCTCCAACATCCCGATCTTCACCACCCCTTCCCCCCCAAAGAAAGGTCCATCATGGTGCGAATTCTCGGCATGGCAGTACTCGTTCTGACGCTGTGTCGCGGTCAGGTTTCCGCGCAAGTCAGTCTCGAACTGAAGTATTCGCCGGGTTCGAAGTCGGTCAGCGAGACCGACGTCAAGACGCACCAGATCTTGACGTTGGCCGGCACGGACCTGGAAACCACGTCGACCTCATTGAGCATCACTTCGCAAACCATTGGGCCACGCGGTGACGACGGCTCGTTGACTGTTCAGGATAAAGTCGATGTGCTGCAAACGGAGGTGGGGCTTCCCGGCGGAATCACGCTCCGGTTCGACTCGGCCAACCCGGACAAGAAGGCCGACATCCCGCAACTGGAGCCGATTATGGAGCGGCTGCGGGTGACGTTCAAGACCCCCGTCACCACGATCTTGGACGGCATGAACAAGGTCAAAGAGATCAAGTTTCCCGAGGGGGTCGTCGAGTCCTTGGGCGATTCTAACAAGAGTCTCTTCGACTCCGCCAAACGCAAAAAGGCGGCCGAACAAGCCAGGGGCTACCTGCCGGACGAAGCGGTCAAACCCGGTGAGACTTGGGAACGGGCGTTGGATGCCGACATTGGCGACGGTCAGACAATGGCCTTTCGAATCAAGTACACGTATGTCGGAACTGTCGAGCAAGACGGTCAGACCTTCGACAAGATCACGGCCAAGGCGTTCGAGGTCAATTACTCGATCGATCCGGCCAATCCGACGCTCAAGGTGGCGAAGAGTGATCTCAAGGTGACGGAGTCCGACGAAACAGTCCTGTTCGATCGCGAACGGGGTTTCGTCCAGCAAAAGACGGGCAAGATTCGCATCCAGGGACCGCTGACTCTCGTTTTCAACGGGGTGGAACTGGAAGGCAAAGTCGACCTGACGATGGAACAAAAGACCAAACGTCAGAAATGAGCCGGGTTCTATTGTGAAGGATCGATTCCTCCGGTCGAGAGGTCCGGCATGACGTGGATTCAAACCATCCCCAAATCGCAGGCCAGCCCGGAATATCGGGCGGCGCTCGAGGCCCAGCATGCCTGGTATCCGCGCGAATACGAGGCCGATGTTCCGGGGCTGCCGAGTGCCGATGGAGACGGCATCGTCGCGTCGCACAGTCTGATTCCGAGCGCGCTGCATCACGCCTTCGCCACGTTTGGCGCGCTGATGGACCCGAACCTGCCGCTGACGCGCCGGCAGCATGAATTGATCGCCACGGTCGTCTCACAACAGAACTGCACTCATTACTGCCGCGTCTCGCACCGCGAATTCCTGCGACGGGCCACGGGTGACGAGGCCCTCGTCCAGGCGATCCAGACTGATCCGCAATCGGCCGAACTGAGCGCTGCCGACCGCGCGATGGTCGACTTCGCGATCCAGGTCACCCGCGATGCGACCGCGATCACACGCGAGCACCACGCCCGGCTGCGCGAGGTGGGGTTCGACGATCAGGGCATCCTGCAGATCACACTGATCGCCGCCTGGTTCAACTACATCAACCGCGTGGCGGATGCGCTGGGAGTCGGCCGGGATTGAGCCGCCGGCACGTTGTCAGTTCCAACATGGAGTTGGGCCGGAACAACTTCCTGATTCGCGGTGAAGTAGTCCGGACCCCTTGGTCCGGACGAAATCATCGGAACGACTGCGGATGGATACGTCCGGACCAAGGGGTCCGGACTACGAAATCCCGACAGTTATTTCGAGCCGGCTCGATGCGGCGCATCATCCCCCTCCGAGCTTCATCCGGCCGATGCGGGCCAACCTCGCGGCGTGGACGGGATGCGGCGCACAGCGCAGGGAACTTGGCAACCATGAGGCGCGGGGCAGGCGGTTGTCGGTCGGTTCCTTGAGGACCGGCAGACGCAGTCCCTTCTGGATCGACTTGTAACGCTCGGCGTCGGCCGGGTGGACGTAGATCCGCTTGGAGGAGACCAGTTCGCAGATCAGTTCGCACAGCGGCTGACTCATGCCGGCCCACAGGACGGTGTTGGGATTGGCCCGCGCGGCCAGTCCCTGATCGCCGGTGACTTCCATGTACGGACTCAGAGCCTCGGCCAGGTCCGGGAACAACACGTCACCGTCCAATCGGATGAACTCGACCAACGCCGCCTTGAGCTGACCGGAGTGGGCCAGTTGCGCCCAGGCGGGGAGTGATTTCTCTTCTTCGTCGTCGGGAATCCGCAGCGCGTCGTCGCGCGCTTCGGATTCCAGCATCGAGGTGACGCGGCTGTCGGACGTCGCGCGGCGGCAGCGATCCTGTGCCCAATTGCGCAGAGCGAAGATCTTGTCTTCCATCGTCACCGACAGCGGCACGGTTGACCGCCAGGCTCGTTCCAAGTCTTCGTGTTGCAGAATGTGTCCCTGTCCGAACGCATCGATCATGGCGGTGATCACGACCTGTTCCAGTTCCGCGCCGCTGAAGCCTTCCGCGCGTGCGGCCAGATCATCGACATTGAACTGTTCGGGCTTCCAGCCCCGCTTTTTCAGGTGGATACCCATGATGTGCTTTCGTTCTTCGAAGTTTGGCAGATCGACGAAGAACAGTTCATCGAACCGGCCGCGACGCAGCATTTCCGGTGGCAGATTCTGCACCGAGTTCGCGGTGGCGATGACGAAGATCGGCTTTTGAATCTCGCTCATCCAGGTGAGGAAACTGCCGACCAGCCGGGTCATGGTCGCATCGCCGCCGCCGCTGCCGTCGGTCTCCGCTCCGGCGAATCCCTTTTCGATTTCGTCCAGCCAGAGGACGGCTGGAGCAATTGATTCGACCAGCGCCAGCGCGCTGCGCATGTTCTTCTCCGACTCGCCCCGCGCGCTCCCCAACAGGTTCGCGATGTCCAGGCGGATCAGCGGAAAGGCGAGCAGGCGGGCTGTGGCTCGGGCGGTCAGACTCTTTCCGCAGCCCTGCACTCCCAGCAACAGCATCCCCTTGGGAAGCGGGATCCCCTGCTCTCTCGCGCGCGGCGAATACGCTTCCGCGCGGCGGCCCATCCAGTCCTTCAGCGCATC
>JAYTIB010000064.1:0-2478 GCA_043732205.1 Schlesneria sp.
GACTACTGTAGTCCCGTCGCTCCGCCGACGGGACGGCCTGAATCGGTCATTTCCGACCGCGGGGATACCAAACGTCGATGCATCCCAATCGATTCGCCATCGCGGTATAACGCACGCCCTTTCGCTGTCTGACCTCGCTCGCTCTCGGAAAATCATCATGAGAAACGATTTACTTGGCTGGGTCGCTGCCGCCTGCGCGTTGCTGGTGACGGTGGCCGCCGCCGCCGATCCGCCGGGGTTCAAGACGCTGGAGATCGGAGCGGCCGCGCCGGATTTCAAACTGCCCGGCGTCGACGACAAAGAGTACACGTTGAAGAGCTTTGAAGATGCAAAGGTGCTGCTGCTGGTCTTCACGTGCAACCACTGCCCGACCGCCCAAGCCTACGAGCAGCGGATCATGCAGTTGCATGCCGACTATCGTGACAAGGGGGTCGCGCTCGTTGCCATTTCACCGAACGATGCCGAAGCGGTGCGACTCGACGAGCTGGGCTACAGCGACGTCGGCGATTCGCTGGCCGACATGAAGCTCCGCGCGAAGGAGCGGCAGTTTGCCTTTCCGTACCTGTTCGACGGCGAAACGCAGCAGACGTCGCTCGCGTACGGTGTGCTCGCCACGCCGCAGGTGTATCTGTTCGACGGCGAACGGAAGCTGCGGTACGTCGGTCGCATTGATGACTCGGATGTGAAGGCGGTCACCAGCCACGACACGCGCAACGCGCTCGATGCGCTGCTGGCCGGCAAGCCGGTCCCCGTTGAAAAGACGCGCGTCTTCGGATGCTCCACCAAGTGGTCCAACAAGCGCGACGACGCGCGGACGTCGCTGGAAAAGTGGAATCAGGAACTGGTCGAGTTGAAAACCATCAACGAGGCCGGCGTCGCCAAGCTGGTGAAGAACGACACGGACAACCTGCTGCTGATCAACGTCTGGGCGACATGGTGCGCTCCCTGCGTGACCGAGTTGCCGGAGTTCGTCTCGATCAACCGCATGTACCGCAAACGCAATTTCCAGATGGTGACGATCAGCCTCGACGACCCCGAGGAAAAGGACGCGGCCCTCAAAGTCCTGCGTGAGAAGCACGTCTCGTCGACCAATTATTTGTCCGACATCTCCAGCCGCGACAAGTTCGCCGAGTTGCTCGACAAGGAGTGGAAAGGCCCGGTGCCGTACACGCTGCTGATCGCACCCGGTGGCAAAGTCCTCTACCGTCACAGCGGTGAGGTCGAGTCGCTGAAACTGCGCCGGGCGATCGTGGATGTGCTCGGCCGAACGTATGCGAGCCGGACGGCGAAGTGATCTCGATAAGGATCGGCTCTGCAATAACAGTCGCGATTGTCGTCTTTCGCTCCGCGAAAGAACGTCCTTTCGCGGAGCGAAAGACGACAGTTGTTGATGCGCCGACCTAAAGCAGTCCGCAGGAAATCAACTACCAGGGCCGTAGGACGGATTTCCAATCCGTCCGTCAACGCCGGACGGATTGGAAATCCGTCCTACAGATAGATCATTTCCTGCCGACTGCCTAACCGTTCAATGTGCCGTGGCACAGGCGGGCCGCTTACTCCAAGATGTTCGATCAATCCCGCAGGCGACCGGTCACTTGTGGTCGATGTTGAAGGACGTGTCGACGTATTCAAACGTCAGCGCGTGCTTCGGGTTTTGGACGAGGCGCAGATCCAGAATGAGCGGCATGTTGAGCGGCGCTTTGGTCTGTTCCTCGGTCGGTTCGTTCGCGGCCAGGTACCAACCCTTGTGACGTCCGCTGAAGACGCTCAATCGGAACTTCGATTTCGACGTCCCCACCAGCATCTGCCTCTCGTCAATCGAACCAGACCTGGGACGCTGCGGGCTGGTGGTTTCCAAGACTTCAATCACCCATTTGGCGGGCTCGCCGGTTTCCCCGGCCAGATAAACCTTCACGCCGTCCTCGGACTGATCCAGGGCCAGGAACTTCCCCGTGGCGGTTTGCAGGTAGGGTGAACCGATCTTCCAGACGCCCAGCAATCCATCCACGCGGGGAGCAATCCCACCCCGACCGAGGACGAGAACCAGCCTGCCGTCCTGCTCGGCGAGTCTGCCGCCATCGGTGGTACCAAGTGAGCCGATGAACTTCTTCGTCTGAATGGCACCAGTCAGACAGACTGCGATCAGGATTGCCGACACAAGGATTCGTCGAGACTTCATGGATCGGACTCCGGGTTTGGTCGTTCGAATTTACCAGTTCTCAAATCTCAAGACGGAAAACTCGGACTTGAGAGGATTCAGAGAGTGGCTCGACAGACGCCTCGCGCTCCCGCCACTTCTACCCGCAAAACGTTGAGCCCACATCATTCAAGAGGAACCACGAATCACACGAATCCCACGAATCAAAAGAGGCGTGCAGGGAGACGCGCGAATCCGTTGCATCGGACTGCGACGCAAGGAATTGTTGCCGCATTTTCTGCTCTCTCTTCCGATTCGTGTCATTCGTGAGATTCGTGGTG
>JAYTIB010000065.1:0-2478 GCA_043732205.1 Schlesneria sp.
CAACTGCGCGACTATTTCCGATGGACCACCCAACCGGGCACTTCGACACGGACCTGATACAGCGTCTTGCCCGCGGTGATGTACAGGGTCTTCAGGTCCGCGCCGCCCCAGGTGCAGTTGGTGATGACATCTTCGAAGACGGGGATGCGGCCCAGCACTTTGCCGTCGGGGCGGATCGCGTAGACACCCGGCGGGACGTCGCCGGTTTCGTTCGGATTGCGCGGTCGCGACACACCGGCGGCGATGAACAGCGTTCCCTGCGAGTCAACGCACATCCCGTCTCCACCGCGGCCGGGGGCGAAGTCGATCACCAAACTTTGGCTGCTGGGAGTGCCGTCGTCGGCCAGGTCGAACGCCCAGATCTTGCGGTTTCCGCCCGGCACCGGACAACTGTCGACCACATACAGCGTCCGTTCGTCCGGGCTCAGGGCCACACCGTTGGGACGCTGGATTTCGGGCTGCGAGAGAACCCGCGTCACCTTGCCGTTCGGATCGATCCGGTAGACCGATTCGTGGTCGAGTTCCATCGTGGTCCGGTCGAAGTAGCACGGATCGGTGAAGAACAACCGGCCGTTGGAGCAGGCGGCGATGTCGTTGGGGGCGTTGAACCGCTTCCCCTGCCAGTTGTCGACCAGCACTTCCACCTTCCCCGTTTTCAGGTCCGTGCGGGTGATGCGGCGGCTCCCGTCGTTCGGACAGAACTCATTCCCCTCACACGCCAGCAGCCGACCCTGGGCATCGAACAGAAGCCCGTTCGACCGGCCGCTCGGTTCACGAAACGTCGCATACCTGCCGGTCTTGGCATCGAGCTTCAATATGCGGTTGTTGACGATGTCCGAGAAAAAGACGTCCCCGTTGGCATCGCACGCGGGGCCTTCCGTAAAGGCAATGAATGTCGCGGCGGTTGGTGCGGCGGCGACTCCGGGGGGAAGATTTTGATTGCGGAACATGGGGGTCGATTTCCAAGTGTGCGGGATGAGAAACCATTTGCAATGGGATGAAGCATTCGGGGCGACGCGTTAGCCCGGATCATTCATGAGGAACCACGAAATACGCGAAAGGCACGAAAATGAAGAGACTTGCCGTCAGAGCATCGCAAGACATCGCGCGTCGTTCCTTTGCGGTCACTTGGGACCACAACTCGGGCCCCGTCTTCCCTTTCGTGTTTTTCGAGTATTTCGTGGTTCTAATCCGGATTAGCGGCAGTGAATGATTGAAGTCCGACTATCGCCATCGTGTGCGTGAAACCTTTTGGGAATGTCACAGTGAGCTGCAGGATGGACACTCTTGCCGGTTTGCCACCGACCCATCACACCATGATCTTTCTGCCTCTCTCTTTCTGTCTCATCGCTTTTTCGAACAGGAAGATGTCGACAGAAAGAGAGAGGCAGAAAGATGAACACGATGAGATCCTGGCGAACTGTCAAACATCTCAGAGGCCCTGCCCGTTACCGGCGCGGTGTGTCACCCTGTTCGGACAGGGCTTCGTAGAACTGCTTGACGAGGAGCTGGTACTTGGGGAGCATCTTATCTCCGTAGGTGTTCAGGAGTTCATCGCGAAGATGCGGTGGCAGGTGTCCCCAGACGTCGATTGCGAGTTTCTTCTTTCGCGCCGCCTCTTCGGCCGCTTTGCGCTCTGAGTCGGTCCGTTCCTGCGATCCTTCGGCCACTTTCTTGTCCTGGCCGCCACTGTTGCTCAACTCGGCACTCTGGCCGGATTGTGGTCTGCCCTTGGAGCGGCTTGATTGGCCCCCTCCCAGTTTCTGTTGTCGCTGAGCCTGGCCTGACTGGCCGCCCGACGCGCCTCCGGTTCCACTACCACCACCACCGCCGCCGCCGCCACCTCCTCCACCCTGGGGCGGAGGCGGGTTCTGCAACTGCTTGATCAGTTCATCCAGATCGCGGATGACCTGTTCTTGAATCTTGCGGGTTTCTTCTCCGGTCCGGGTCTCATCCAGTTTTTCGCCGGCATTCCGCATCCCGTTGGCGGCTCGTTCGAGCTTGTTCTCTTTCTGGGATGGCTTGGCGGGTTCGTCTTCGATTTCCTTGAACAGCTCCTTCGACAGCTTGTCCAGCAGAGAGGGTTCGCCCGGCTCGGCATCCTTCTTCTCCTCGGCAGGCAGCGTCTCTTTCGTCGGGTCGGGAGTCGTCTTTGTTTTCGATTCGTCGTCGGCCATTGATCTCGCGCCGATGCACGACAGCAGGATCAACCCGGCGAGAATGAAGTGCCGGACAAACGTACCGTAGTGCCGTCGCTCCGCCGACGGCACCGAGTTACGACGGGCATACGAACCCGGTTGGGACGCTCGTCGCCGCACGTCCCGCCGGCGGAGCGGCGGGACTACAGTAGAGTTGTCGGGCGCGTCAAGAATGGCCGTGAAAGTCAGGCGGTCGATGGACATTGGAAATCACTCCCCCTTGGTGCCGGGTTGTTTGCCATTCTGCGTCTTGTCGTCGCGCTGGTTGGGATCGGGCAGA
>JAYTIB010000066.1:0-6583 GCA_043732205.1 Schlesneria sp.
GCGAGTCGTCATCAAAGCTCGGAGTCATTCTTTTGCCGACGATCATCAAGAAGACTTCGACAGGAAGATTTGGGACAAGAATATCCGAGCAGAAAAACCCGAAGTTCACTCAAATCTTCCAGTCCCACATTTTCCTGTCTACGTTTGGTTGCGGCATGACCGCGCTGCGTGATCCGTGGTTCTGCTTCTGACTCTTGGGTTGCGGCCGGAAGGCTGCGTCGTTTCTCCTGGAGCCAACGGGGATGGCAGTGTGTGCCAATACTTCCAATCAATCAGTTCGTCGGCGTTGAGATCGAGAGCGTTGGCACCCTTTCCCGTCGCCGTTGGCTCCGGGTTAAACGATGAGCATCAGCGGCAGCGAACGGAGTGATGGCACACCGTTGAAAGAGCTTACCCCGTATCCGCCGCAATGGTTGCAGCGCGACGCCTGAAACTTTCCGTTCCGCCGCAGGGTAGTTGGTGTAGACTTGTGCCGCCACGCTGGTACGACCGCTCCCCTGGAATCCGAAGATGTCACCGGTCTCGATCCCGTTCGCCAAAACTCTGCTGCCGCTGTGCGTGGTGGCGGGTGTGTTCGCCATCGTGGCTGGGGCGGCGCGGACGAATGTGCTGCGCCGGCCGCCCGAGATTCCCGGTCGCGTCACCGCCGACGCCGATTCGGTGGTGACGCGCGTCGACCGGTTGTTCGCCAAGAAGTGGATCGATGCCGGAGTCGTTCCCGCCAATCCCGTCGACGACTTGGCGTTGTTGCGGCGGTTGTCGTTGGTGCTGCATGGCACGGTGCCGTCGCTGGAAGAGATTCGCGTCTTCGAAGCCGATGCCCAGCCGAAACGCATGGAGCGATGGACCGAGCGGATGCTCAGCGATCGCAGGTTCTCCGACTATTTCGCGCGGCGGCTGGCGCGGGTTTATGTCGGGGCCGACGATGGTCAGTTTGTCGTCTTCCGGCGGGACCGCTTCTGGGCTTGGTTGGGCGAGCAGTTGCAGAACAATCGGCCGTATGACGAAGTCGTGCGCGACATGATCGCCGATCGCGGCCTGTGGACCGGAGTGCCGCAGGTCAACTTCATCACGGCCGCCGTCAACGAAGGGAACGTCGATGAGAACAAGCTGGCCGGACGGACGGTCCGCGCGTTTCTCGGTCAGCGCATCGACTGTGCCCAGTGCCACAATCATCCGTTCGCCGATTGGAAGCAGGGGCAGTTCGAAGGATTGGCGGCGTGCTTCGGCAAGGTCAACCTGTCGCCGGTTGGTGTCGAAGACAATCGCAAAGAGCCGTACAAGGTTGAGGACCGGATCACACTCAAGGACCGCGAGATTTCTCCCGGCGTCCCGTTCGGCACCGAGTGGCTGCCGACCGATGGAACAGACCGGCAACGGTTGGCGGCATGGGTGACTCATCCCGAGAACCGTCGCTTCGAACGGGCGATCGTCAATCGGACGTGGGGCCTGATGTTCGGCAAGCCGTGGATCGAACCGGTTGATGACCTGCCGAATCCGAGTGACAACGGACGCCGGCCGGATGATCTGCTCGACGTAATCGGTGCCGACTTTCGCGCGCACCACTGCGACTTGAAACGATTGATCGCCACCATCGCCGCGATGCATGCGTTCCGGCTGTCGTCCGAGCATCCCGACTTTGCATCACCGGAACGGGCGGTGCTCGTCGAGGAATCGTGGGCGGCGTTCCCGCTGACCCGGCTGCGTCCCGAACAGATCATCGGCGCGATGCTGCAAGCGTCGTCGGTCAAGACGATCGACCAGAACTCACACTGGGTCCGCCGCGCGTTCCGATTTTTCCAGGAGCAGAACTTTGTGAAGGAATACGGGGATCTCGGCGACAACGAGCTGGGTGAGCATAGCGGGACGATTCCCCAGGCGCTGTTGCGCATGAACGGCGAGTTCGCCAAGGACCGGTCGGAAGGGAATCCCTTCACCGCTCCGGGGCGCATTGCTGGAATGTCGCCCACCGCAGACGGCTGCCTGGACCTCTGCTTCCTCGTCTGCTTGACCCGCTATCCGACCGTCGAAGAACGAGCCCAACTGCTGCCACAACTCGAAAGCACCCGCCGCGATGCCCGCCAGAACGCCGTCGAAGACATCTTCTGGACGCTGTACAACTCGGCCGAATTCAGTTGGGGACATTGATGGGTAGTGGATAGTGGGTGGTGGGTAGTGGATAGCCAGAGAAGAAGATGGCGTCTTCGGCCTTCAACAATGACAAATGACAAACAACAAATAGCAAATGACAAATAGCAATTAACAAATGACCAATAGCCACTGACCAATCTCCTCCGCAGGAATCTCCGATGACAACATCACAAGCCATTTCGTCTCGTCGCGACTTCCTTCGGCTGTCGGCGGCCGCGCTGGGACTGTCGTTTGCCGTTCCCGGTCTCGAACTGCGGGCCGCGAATGCGCGCGGTACGAAACGCCGGAAGTCGTTCCTGACGATCTGGCTGGCGGGTGGACCGAGTCAGTTGGAAACATGGGATCCGCATCCGGGCACGAAGATCGGTGGGGGAGACACCGGCGTCAAAGCGATCACGACGACGATTCCCGACATGAAGATCGCCCACTTGTATCCGCAGACCGCCGAGCAACTGCATCATGTGTCGGTGATCCGCTCGCTGGTCTCGAAAGAGGGGGACCACGAGCGCGGCGCGTACATGCTGCACACCGGCTATCGGCCGGAACCGACGCTGGTTCATCCGAGCATCGGTGCCATTGCCGCTCACGAACTCCCCGACGACACGATTGAGATTCCGCAGTTCGTCAGCCTGGGGAATTCTCCATTCCCACCGCGCGGCGGATTCCTCGGCGACAAGCTCGATGCCTACCGGGTCTTCAATCCGGGGCAGAGCGGCCAGAACCTGCGGCCCAACGTCGACACCGACCGGCAGCGGCAACGCTTGAAGAATCTGGAAGTCGTTTCGCAATCGTTCCGCCGCGGACGGAGTGCGCGTGTCGATCAGACGCTGCATCAACACACCGTCGACGCCGCCCTGCGGATGATGACCTCGGAACAGTTGAAGGCGTTCCAAGTGACCGACGAACCGGCGGCGATCCGTGACGCTTATGGCCGCGAAGCGTTCGGCACCGGCTGCCTCGTCGCGCGGCGGTTACTCGAAGTGGGAGTCCGTTCGATCGAAGTCAGCCTGAACGGGTTTGATTCGCATGCCAGGAATCTGGAGGCGCACGTGAATCGCGCCAAGGAACTCGATCCGGCGCTGGCCACGTTGTTCAAGGAACTGGCCGAGCGGGATCTGTTGCAATCGACGGTCGTGCTGGTGATCGGCGAGTTCGGACGGACGCCGAAGATCAACGGGTTGCAGGGACGCGATCACTGGCCGACCGGCTTCTCGTGCCTGATCGGTGGCGGTGGCCTGCGCAGCGGCGCCGTTCTCGGTGTCACCGATCACACCGGAGAGAAGGCCCAACCGGAAGAGCCGGTCGAAGTCGCGAATCTCTACGCGACGGTGTTGCACACTCTGGGAATCGACTACGCCAAGGAAGTGATCACTCCGATCGGTCGACCGATGAAGTACTCCGCCGGAACGCCGATCGAGCGGTTGCGGATGTGAGTTCAGAGCGTGGCGGTGTCAGCCCAATGGCACTCGCTTTGAGCGAATTTCAATTGGACGTAGCTGTTCGACGTAGCTGAATTCGCAAGAATTCAGTCCGTTGCGGCAATCTTCTGAACTCTTGCGAGTTCAGCTACAGGACAGCATGAAAGCGTGATGTCCGCTGTCGTCTCCCTTCCGCCTTCCGCCCTCCCCTCTCAATCAGCATCCGTCGATTCTGTTTGCCTGCGACGCTGACTAGAATGCGGCCCATGAGCGAGCCGCAGACATCATCGCCGTGGGAAGAGACCGTCGTCATTGTCGGCGTGGGCCTGATTGGCGGGTCGCTGGCCGCCGCGCTGCGTCAGCGCCGCATCGCCCGAACGGTGATCGGCGTGGGACGCGATGCGTCGCGCCTGGCCGCGGCGCAGTGCGCCGGACTGATTGATGAAGCGGCGACCGATGTGGCCCAGGCTGTCGCCCGCGCCGACGTCATCGTCTTCTGCACGCCGGTCGACCGCGTTGTCGAGGGGGTCCGTTTCGCGTCGCACCATGTCCGGCCCGGCACGCTGATCACGGATGCCGGCAGCGTGAAGGAACCGATCTGCGACGATCTGGCCGATGTGCCGCAGTTCATCGGTTCGCATCCGATCGCCGGTTCGCATCGTCAGGGTTTTGAAGCGGCCGACGCGATGTTGTTTGATGGCCGGCTATGTGTGCTCACCCCCCTCCCCGCGGCGTCGGCTTCGCGGATCGGGCGTCTCGAACGATTTTGGCGGTCGGTCGGCATGCGGACGGTTTGCCTGTCGCCGAACGCTCATGATCGCGCGCTGGCGATGACCAGCCACCTGCCGCACGTCGTCGCGTCGTCACTTGCCGCCACGCTGACGGACGAGAACCGTTCGCTGACCGGCAGCGGCTTTCGTGACACCACACGCATCGCGGCGGGTGATCCGGAACTCTGGACGGGCATCCTGCTCCACAACGCCGAACACGTGCTGGCCGGGATCGACGATGTGCTGCGCCGGCTGGCGGACTTTCGCGCGGCGCTCGCCGCGGAAGATGCGTCCGGGCTCCGGCAATTGTTGCGCGCGGGACAACAGCAGCGCGGGCATCTCGACGAACCGTCGCCGTCATCGGACTCGACCCTGCCGGGACGATCGACCCGCGATTAGAATGGCCCGCATCGCGAACTCACAGAGGGGAGTGCCATCATGGAG
This sequence comes from Schlesneria sp., assembly GCA_043732205.1. Taxonomy (GTDB): domain Bacteria; phylum Planctomycetota; class Planctomycetia; order Planctomycetales; family Planctomycetaceae; genus Schlesneria. The sequence goes on from JAYTIB010000066.1 coordinate 4,784, forward strand.
ACGAAGGAAATGGGCCGGGTCGTGACCGCCGCAAAAATCGAGAACATCCAAGACTTGTGGGCTGCTGAACGGGGCCTGCTGAACGGCGCGGATGCACGGGCCGTCGAGGTCACGAATGCTCTGGTCGACACGGGGGCGATGTCATTGGCGCTGCCAACGAGTCTGATCAACCAACTGGGGCTGCAACAGCGGGGAACCCGTCCGTCGATGACCGCGAGCGGCCCGCGCTTGGCGAACAAGTACGATGCCGTCCGGCTGACGATCATGGGCCGCGACTGCACGGTCGACGTGGTCGAAGTCCCCGATCCGGTCCCGGTTCTCATCGGCCAGGTGCCGCTCGAACTGCTCGATTTCGTGGTCGATCCGAAGAACCAGTGCCTCATCGGCAACCCCGAACACGGTGGCGAGCAGATCATTGAACTGTACTGACGGACCGGGGACGATGCGGTCTTGCACACGACCTTTTTGTGGTTTTCAGTTCGCACCGTAGCTGAACTCGCAAGAGTTCAGTGGGTTGCAACAACAGGCTGAATTCTTGCGAATTCAGCTACGGTGAACAGCGAACTGGGAACTACTGACTTTGGAAAGACGAGAGGGCTCGAATGCTTTGGGAAGTGGAAATCCGGCCGACGGCCAATGAGATCGACCGCGAGGGACTTCGGGTAGTGGGCGAGGCCCATGCGCTGGGAGCGGCCGGAGTGAAAACCGTCCGCAGTGCCCGGTCGTTTCTGTTGCAGGGGACGTCGCTCAATGACGCCGATGTCATTCGCGCCGCGCACACCCTGCTGGTCGATCCGGTCGCCGAAGAGTTTTCGGTGAGTCGAGTGTCGAGAGCTGAGAGTCGAATGCCGGACAACGCGGCGGCTCACCATTCTTCTGGCACTCGTCACTCGTCACTCGACACTCGACTCCTCAACGTCCTGTTCAAGCCGGGCGTCACCGACAACGTGGCACTGAGCACTCAGAAGGCGCTCGAGGATCTCGGCTTCGCCGTCGACGCGGTCGCGACCGGTCGCAAGTACTGGTTCGAAACTGATGTGTCTGATGCCGACCTCGACCGCATCGGCAAGCGGGTGCTGGCCAACGACGCCATCGAACGGGTCATCGTTGGCCCGCTGCACATGGACCGGATCGGGGCCGGGTCCGAGTACAAGTTCCAATTGCGCACCGTGCCGATCCGCGCGATGAACGACGACGCGCTGATGCATCTCAGCAAGCACGGTCAGCTCTATCTGAGTCTCGCCGAGATGCGGACGATCAAACAGCACTGGGTTGAGCAGCAGCGAGACCCGACTGACATCGAACTGGAATCGGTCGCGCAGACGTGGAGCGAGCACTGTTCGCACAAGACGCTCAAAGGCCGCATCCGCTACCGCGACGAACAGGGCGAGCGGGTCTTCGAGAACATGCTCAAGGAGACCGTGTTTGGCGCGACGGTCGAGATCCGCCGCCAACTTGGCGCGGACGACTGGTGCGTCAGCGTCTTCAAGGACAACGCCGGCATCGTCAAGTTTGACGACAAGCAAAACGTCTGCTTCAAGGTCGAAACGCACAACCATCCGTCGGCCATCGAACCGTACGGCGGGGCCAACACGGGGCTCGGCGGCGTGATCCGCGATCCGCTCGGCACGGGACTGGGTGCGAAACCGATCTGCAACAGCGATGTCTTCTGCTTCGCGCCGCCCGATACACCGTACGACTCGCTGCCGCCGGGGACGCTGCATCCGAAGCTGGTGATGAAGGGAGTCGTGGCCGGTGTCCGCGACTACGGCAACCGGATGGGGATTCCGACCGTCAACG
>JAYTIB010000067.1:0-2472 GCA_043732205.1 Schlesneria sp.
TACGACCCCGGCATCCACGAAGAGGTGCCTGTCGAGGCGGGTGACGGACTGTTCGACCTGTCGGGTGTCGATCCGCGCTGGATTCGCATCACGCGGCCGACGGTGATCGCGGGTGGTGAATTGACGATGGAAGAACTCGAAGTCTGTCAGAACCAGCAGACGAAGGTCTGCGAAGCGCCGCTGCAGTTGAAGAGCAACTGCGGCATCCTGGTCATCGACGACTTCGGCCGCCAGCGGATGCCGGTCAGCGAACTGTTGAATCGTTGGATCGTGCCGCTCGAAAAGCGGTACGACTTCCTCAGCCTTCCCAGTGGCAAGAAGATCCAGGTGCCGTTCGACCAACTGATCATCTTCTCGACGAACCTGGAACCGCGCGAACTGGTCGACGGAGCGTTCCTGCGGCGCATCCCGTACAAGATCCAGGTTCCCGACCCGACCGAAGCCGAGTTCCGCGAGATCATCCGCCGACTGTCGCCGCGGATGGGCTTTCAATACGACGACGCGGCGGTCGATCACCTGATCACCAGGCACTATCTCGGCGTCCAGCGTCCGTTCCGTTCGTGCCAGCCGCGCGACCTGTTGCAGCAGCTTCGCAACTACTGCACGTACAAACAGCAGCCGCGCAAGATGACCCCCGAAGCCTTCGACTTCGCGGTGGCGAACTACTTCTCAGTGCTGTGAGATGTCCGGTTCGCGGACCGTCATTCAATCCGGCATCGAAGGGCTGACACTCCGCTCCGAATTGTCGCGCTGGGTGTGCATCTCAATTCTGCGAGTGTTGATCGCCCGCTCCCCAGGTTACGGGCCGAGCATGTGCAGTGTCCGAAAGTTTCTGTCGGGACCGTGGCACCGAAGTGTTGAGCCGCAGAGCGGCGGCCGCGTAAAGCCTGGGGCGGGCGTTTCGCCCGCCCCAGGCAGGTGGCCATCAATCTGGTCTTGAGCCCCGGCGGGGCGATCTCGTCCTCCATCAAGTCCGCATGTCCACCCAGTCGGAGAACTGGCTCGAATCGGGGTCGCCCCTCCGGGGCTGGCGTTGGGAGGTGGTCTCGTGTCCCCGGGGCGGACGAAGCGTCCGCCCCGGGCTTTAGTCGGCCGCCGCTCTGCGGCTCAGGCAATCGCCACTCTCGGACGTAACAAATGCACCGCCCGTTACTGCTCCAGAAGGCGGCGCGTCACGGTCGACGAACCATGTTTCCCTCAGTCACCTGCTGCGCTTACAATCGCCGCGCCGTCCGCGTTCATGTTCCGGCCCCGTTCTGCTGGAACAGAAATCACGAGGCCAACATTCCCGATTCACAAACTCCACTCCGCTATCCACTACCCACCATCAACTACCCACTCCTCACCCCACCGCGGAGCCGCTCTTGGAAAGCCATCCGTTTCGACTGCTGAGAAACCTCGGCCGCACCAGTGAGATCGTGACTGTGATGCTCAATCACGGCTTCAGCGATCTCGTGGACCGGATCGGATTGCGGTCGGTCTGGTATCGGTCGCGGCGGCTGTTTTCCCGCCAGCCGCACGAACCGATCACGCATCTCAAACTGGTCGAGCGCATTCGTTTGACACTGGAAAGCCTGGGCCCGACGTACATCAAGTTCGGGCAGGTGATGAGCACCCGGCCCGACCTGGTGCCGCCCGAGATGCTGGCCGAGTTGAAGAAGCTTCAGGAAGGCGTTCCGCCATTCCCGTCGGAGGCAGCCGTCGAGCGGTTGGAGGCGGAATTGGGACGGCCGATCGCCGAGTTGTTTGCGATGTTTGACAGAACTCCCCTGGCCGCCGGTTCGTTGGCCCAGGTCCATCGGGCCATGACTTTCGACGGGATGCAGTTGGCCGTGAAGATCCGGCGGCCGGGAGCGGTCCGCAGCGTGGAGCGCGATCTGGCCCTGATGCACGAGATTGCCGTGCTGATCGACCGGCACATCACCGAAGCGCGGATTTTCGATCCGGTCGGACTCGTGAATCACTTCGCGCGATCCATCCGCCGCGAACTGAATTTCGCCCGCGAAGGCCGGACGATGGACGAGTTCCGCCGCCTGTTCCGGCAGGACGCCACGCTGTATGTGCCGATCGTCGTTTGGGAGTTCACCACCGATGCCGTGCTGACGATGGAATACATTGACGGACTTCACGTCGACGAACTGTCAGGGCAAAACTCGGCCATGCGCCGGGATCAGACGGTCGTTGTCGCCGCCGGTGTCGAAGTCCCCGCTGCCATCGCCGTGGACCCGGCACAGGTCGCCGCGAACGGCGCGCGGATCTTCATGAAGATGGCGTTTGAATTCGGCGTCTTTCACGGCGATCCGCATCCCGGCAACCTCCGCATCCGGCGCGACGGAACCATCTGCCTGCTCGACTACGGCATGATCGGCATGCTCGACGAAAAAACCCGCGAGCAACTGATCGACCTGCTGGTGTCGATCAGCCAGCAGAGTGTCGACGCGGCCGTCAAGCTGGTGCTGCAGATCGGCGAGC
>JAYTIB010000068.1:0-6577 GCA_043732205.1 Schlesneria sp.
CCGTTCGAGAATTAACTGTCGCATTGTCGCTGATCGCTCCGCGATCAGAACGTTGGATCGCGGAGCGATCCACGACAATAATTTCTCGAACGGTCCTAGCCGATCGCCTTGATGAACAGTCGCAGCAGCGCCGGATGAGCCGGCCAGGCGGGGGCGGTGATCAGGTTCCCATCCGCATACGCCTGATCCGCCGGGACGGCGACATACTGGCCTCCCGCGAGCGTGATCTCGGGACCACAGGCGACATACGACGTGCAGCGGCGACCCTTCAGGACACCGGCCGCCGTCAGGATTTGGATTCCGTGACAGATCGCGGCGATCGGACGGTTCTTGCCGATGAAGTGCCGCGCCAGATCCAGCACCGCCTCGTTCAGCCGCAGATATTCCGGAGCCCGGCCGCCGGGCAGCAGCAGTCCCGCGTAATCGTCGATGCGAATGTCGGCAAACGCGGCGTTCAGTGTGAAGTTGTGGCCGGGCTTTTCAGTGTAGGTCTGGTCACCCTCGAAATCATGGATGGCCGTCCGGATCTGTTCGCCCGCCCGCTTGCCCGGACAGACCACATCGACGGCGAATCCGACGACTTGCAGCGCCTGAAACGGCACCATGACTTCATAGTCCTCGACGAAGTCGCCAGCGAGCAGCAGCAGACGCTTGGTGGACATGCGGATTCCCATTAAAAGACAGTCGATCCGCTGTCATTCGGCTGACCGCGGTGGTTGATCCGAATGCTACCGGCCGTCATGCGCCGCTGCCAGCGAGGCCACCTTGAGAAGAGATCGACAGGAAAATGGACAACAGGAAAATGGCAGAAGACACAATTCCTTGGTGGTGACATTTTCCTGTCATTCATCTTCCTGTCTCAACGACTTCCTCCCAGCCACGCCTGCCATGAAACGAAGCACCCCGGTTGCTGACAGCAGCCGGGGTGCCTGATTTCGTGGACCGAGCGGCATGAACTCACGGCGATTTCAGGGGAGTCACCTTGTCGAGCGCGTAGAGGGGCTTGCCGCGCGCGTCGGTCTGGCTGGAGTCGATCGCTCCCTCAATCAGCACGACATCACCATTGCGGCATTGCGCCAGGCCGGGATGATCGCCCAGCGTCAGGCTGCCGCCATTCAGGTCGCGGGGATCCGGTTTCTTCGAGTAGATGATCTGCCACGTCTGTTCCTGCCGGTCGAAGTGGACCACGCCGCGGAGCCACTGGGGATTGGCGTGCTCCGTGTCGCGGCCATACGGGTTCAACCGTTCGGGAGTTTCGAGATTCACCTTTTGAATCGCCGCGGGTGGCGGTTCGTTGAGGCTGGAGACCCGGTCCGGCTTCTCGAACGGGTCTGCCTCTTCACTGAGGCGCTCCGGTGGTGAAGGTCGTCTGTTGTTCGATTCCTGCCCGAACGGAGATTCGAGTTCTTCGCGCTGACTGCTGGTCGGTGACAGTTTTGGTTTCGTCGCCGCCGGTCCCGCGCCATTGTTGAGATCTTCCAGCGGATCGGGGACGGTCCCGCGATTGCTGCCGGAATTTCCCGCTGGCGGGTTTGTGCCGGGAGTTGTCGGGTTGAACGACGGAGCATCGTCGAACTTGATCCCACCGCCGCCACTACCATTGTTGTTGTCGTAGGTGGAGGGACTCGAACTGGACGGAGGAATCAGTGTGGGGCCGCCGACTCCGGGAGCGCTTCCGCCGGGGACGTAGGGCTGGCCCAACGGTGCGGGGTAACCGGGGCCGCCAGGATACATCGGTTGCTGGCCATAGGGATTCGGCCCATAGGGACTTTGATACCCGTACGGCGAATAGCATCCGGCGAGAGGCGCCAGAAGTCCGACCAACATCAGATTGCGGAGGGAGGCGGATTGCATGTGGCCAATCCTCGAAAGGCGAATTCCAACAACAACAACGCACCGTCGCACGGCCCCCCGGGCGTCGGACGGGCGGGATGTAATGGATGCCCGCAATCCTGTCCAGACGACTTCGGCAGATTCCGCCGACGAATCGAATGGCCGCGGACCGCGCGAATCAAGACAACCATGAATCGGACGCCTGCAACCCGTGCATCGAAACGGGGCTTCAATCAGGCGAATGGCGAGAGTTGTCGTACCCAAGCAGAGGTCAGAGAAGACGAAGAGGGAACCACGAATCTCACGAATAGCACGAATCTGAAAGGCGAAGGCGGCGGACCTCGTTGTTCCATAGTTACTTCGCTCTTCTTCCTTTTCTTCCTCTTCAGATTCGTGTGATTCGTGAGATTCGTGGTTCTGTTCCTGGCTCTTCGGTGAACGGCACGAGTTGTCGTATCTGACACGTGCCGTCACGGCTCCGCGCCGTCACGGGTGCTCAGCTTTTCCAGCAGCTTGGGGTCGGTCTTGTTGCTGAAGAATTTGACCGAGCCATCGGCCTTCAGGAACGTGGCACCCTGGCCTCCGTAACTTCCGAAGCCGTTCGCATCCTTGTTCAGACCCCGGCCGATCGTGCGCCAGTTTTCCGGATCGCCCCACGGGGGATAGATGCCGGCCAGTTCCCCGACGATCAGGGTGTTCGACAGTCCGTCGGTGATCTCGTCCCGTTTCACCGAGACATCCCGTTCGAAGATGCCGACGTGCGCCAACTCGTTCGCCTCGTTGATTTCCCCACCCAGTCCGGCGTAGTGCGACACTGAGAAACCCAGGCCAATTCGCGACCGGTCGCCCCCGGCCGCAAAGTAGACATCGACGTTGCGCCCCATCGCGTCGCGGTTGACCGGGTCGTCGAACGGTTTCGCCTGGTCGATCTGCCGGTACAGATCCGCTTCGCCGACGGATGGCAGCAGGAACGTCATCCATCCATGCTGTCCCCGGATGACACCCGTCTCGTCGCGTCCAAACGTTCCGCCAATGGGATAGCCCTCGTGCTGCGTGTAGTGACGGTTGAGTCCTTCGCCCATTTGTTGCAGATGCAATTTGGTGGCCTGCTGCCCGGTGAACTCACGCAGGTTTCGACCGATGCCGGCGAACAGCAGCGGTCCCAGAAAAATCCCCACCGTTCCCAGCAGCATGCCCGACAACAGCAGCCCGCGCGTCGCCCCGGTGATCTCGCGCCGCCCCGCGCCCGTGAGCGCCAGATACCCCGCGATGATCGCGATGAATCCCAACGCGGAGGCTGGCAGGCTGACCCAAAATCCGGGCAACACCGACAGCGCCGAAGCCGCCACCGCGGCAAGCCCGCAACCAATGGCAAACCACCCTTTTCGACGTGCCTGCCTGGCCGCTTGACGATACCGCTGCGGTTCGAGTTCATCCGGGTCGATCGCCTCCATCGTCAGCGCCGACAACCGCGAAGCCGAAGTCTCTGCCGACTCGTCTTGATTCGTGTCGTCTTCTTCGTCGTCCTCGTCGTCGTCGTCGTCGTCATCGTCATCGGTCGGATGCGGTGCGGCGGAATGTCGGATGGAGGCCGCTGTCGGCAGGTCGTCCTCGTCGTCACCCAACGTCCCCGGTTCGACGTCCATCTCGCTCGGCTCATCCGCGTTCGGCGTAGTCGCCTTCGACTCTTTCGCAGGGACTCCGGCCGAGCCTTCGTCGGCGCGATGCATCAGGTCGAACAGGCTGCGCGGGGCCGGCCGTCGACTCTCATTCACGTCGTCGCGTTGTAAAAACGCCGGCTTCGGGGGTTCGGTTTCCCGCGCCTCGACCACTGCGGACTGTTTGACTTCGTCCGCAGGCACGGGCGGTGGAGCGGGTGGCGCAGCCGGAGCCTGTCCCATCATGCCCCACAGCCCGCGCTGCTTGGGCGCGGGTGCCGGCGATGCGTCCCCGTCTGCGGTTGCGACCGTCGCTGCGGTTGGTGTCGCTGCGGCCTCGCCTTCGTTGTTCGGACTCGCTGGTCCGGACTCGTCGTTCGATTGGGGAACCGAATCAGGTGTCTTTGAATCCGGCTCGACGCCGGCCTCCGCGGGTGCCGGTGCCCCCATCAGCGACCACAGCCCACGCTGTTTGGATGGCGTCGAGTCAGATTCTGATCGCGAGTCCGTCATACACCCCTGAACCCCGGTTCACTGCGTCATGCACCCGATCGATTGATTCCCGCGTGCCGCCAACCCACACCATTCATGAACAACCACGGAAAACACGGAACTTCACGGAAATGGAAGAGAGAGATGGCGAGCGACAGATGAAATCTTAACCACATACAAGCACGCAGCGCAAGCAAGTGTGCCTGACAACTCACTTGCTTGCGCTGCGTGCTTGTATGCCAATTCTTGCCGATCGGCTGAGCACTCCCCGTCTGTCACTGCGTTGGTTGAGCCGGATGCAATCCTGTGCCGCAACTTCCTTCGCGTCTTCCCTTCCGTGACGTTCCGTGTTTTCCGTGGTGAATGTTCCTGTCTAACCTTTCGGCAAGACACTGCGGCCGAGCGCGGTGTCGAACTCGCTGACCGCCGGGACCAGCATGGCAATCACGGTGAAGCCATACGCCGCCACCACGAACAGGCAGACACCCAGCGTCTGTCCCAGCAGAAAACTCGTGATGGCGTAGAACGTGCAAAACGGCAGGATGCCCGCCGCCAGCGTCAGCGCGGGAGAGGGATTGCGATGCGTCAGCGAGGCCCACAGACCGAGACTGCCTCCCAGGATAAACACGAGGAAACTCGGCAATTGCAGTCCGAACGAGGCCCGCGCTTGCAGGATCAGAATCATGCAGATGAAGATGCCGATGAACAGGAAGAAGACCGTTCCCAGACTGTTGGCGATGGCCGTTCGCGAAATGCCGTAGCTCAATCCGGAATGCAAACCGAGCATCGCCGCGAACAGCACCAGTGTCAGTTGACCGAGCCCGATGTAGGCAAAGTTTTCGAGGCTGATGCTGCCCCGTGATGCGTACCAGGCGACGAACAACAGCGGCGTCAGGATCAGCTCCTTGCTGTTGAACAGGACTCCCCCGAGTTTTCCCAGGATGAATTCCTTCGCCGTCACGTCGGTCACGAGCAACAGTTCCAACGTCCCCGCATCGCGCTCGGTGGTCAGGGACGTCACGGCTTGGGCATTCACCAGCAGCATCGTCAGCAGACTCAAGCCGACGAAGGCCGCGCCGGATGACGAGATCATCCCCAGCACCAACCCCGCATCCGCGGGCGACATGATGATCGAGTAGATCGCGAACGCGGCGATCACCAGGTACGCCAGCTTGATCAGAATGACCTTGCGACCATACGCCTTGGTCTTCATCTCGCGCCAAATGACCGGGTGGTTCCAGACCACGCGCGGCGGACGAACGACTCCCGGCATGGTTTCGTCCTTCGTCGCCGCCTCACCCTGTGTGCGGGATGGATTCCAGATGCGCAGACGCAGGATGGCGACGCCCGCGAGCATCGCCCCCATCGCGGTCAGAGCGCCAGCCGACGTTATCGCCGCGAAGACGAACGTCGTTCCCCCGGAAGCCTCGAAGGGATCGAGGACTCGCAGCATCGATCGGAACGGGTTCAACGCTCCGATCACAAATCCCGCCGCGGATGTGGAGCCGAAGACGACCAACATGCCTTCGACCGCCCCCAGCGCCAGCACCGCGCCAATCAGGCTGACGGCGAGAGTCTGAAACGTCTTCTCGCGCCAGAACGCGACCAGCGATCCCCAGCATCCCGCGACAAACCCGCTCGCGGCCGAGATCGCAATCGCGCACGCGATCTGACTCAGCGATACCCCGCCGAGCAGATGCACGATCGCAAACACCGGAATCGATGACGCCAGCAGCACGGCCGGAAGCAGCAGACTCGCGAACAACTTCCCCAGGACAAACTCGCTGTCGCGCAGGTCGGTCATCAGCAACAGCAGCATCGTCCGGCGGTCCTTTTCCTGCGACACGTTCCCCGCCGCGAACAGCACCGAAAAGAAGATCATCAGCGTCAATTGGACAAACGCAAAGATCTGAAACACCACCTGGCCGAAGCGCGCGATGTCCCCCACATTGCGGACATGCTGCCAGCCGAACGTGGTCTGAGCCGCCGTGTACATCAGGACGCACAGCGCCCCGATGTACCCCGAGCGAATCAAGAAGTGCTTGAACTGTCGGGGGACCGTCAGCGTTTCGCGGGAAAACAGGGGACCGGCAAGCACGACGAACTCTCCAAACGATTCACGAAGTCAGCGAGACTCAGGCAGTCGGCAGGTAATGATCTAACCGTAGGACGGATTTTCAATCCGTCCGGGGCTGACGGACGGATTGGAAATCCGTCCTACGGGCTTGGTCGTTAATTTCCTGCGGAATGTCACTTCTCGACAATCCAGATGTTCCGGAATCGGACCGGGTTGCCGTGGTCTTGGAAATAGATCGGACCGGGATCTTTGCCTTCCGCGACGGGTGCCGCCGTGGTGGCTTTGGGGACGGCGACGTCCTTGTGAATCAGGACGCCGTTGTGCTTCACAGTCATTCTGGCATCGGCCGTTTTCTTGCCCGCGTCGTCGTACTTCGCGGCGGTGAAGTCGATGTCGTACGTTTGCCACGACAGCGGCGGAAAGCACATGTTCACGTCCGGCTTCTTGACGGTGTAGATGCCGCCGCATTCATTGTGCTCGCCGGAGAGGCCGAACGAGTCGAGGATCTGCACTTCGT
>JAYTIB010000069.1:0-6572 GCA_043732205.1 Schlesneria sp.
CCATGCGAACACCACGCTGTCGGCTTCCATTGTCTACCGGAAGGGGAAGTCCTCTATCGTGCATTAGTCCGCATCATTCATGAATTCGAACCACGAAAAACACGAAAGACACGAAAGGCGGAGTGTCGCGTCGCAGGTCCCCAGAAACAACGTGTCGATGCGTCCACGGACTGGCACGTCAACCGACCCGCCGCACCGTTTTCGTTTCGTGTGTTTCGTACTACTAAGTAGGCTCATCAAAATAACTCGAACAAGTTTTTGTTGTATGTGGCACGCCCTGACGCTTTGGGAAGGGCGTGATTCCGCAGGTCCACGCCCTTCGAGGACTCAGGGCGTGCCACACGAAATTGCTCAAGTTATTTTGACGAGACTCCTAACGTTTTGAACTTGCGCGGCACGCGAAGAATGCCGGGATGTCGAAACAGAATCCGGCCCCGCTCAAGAAGACAAGGATGACAGAAAGATTGGGGACAGAAAAATGAGGAAGACGGCGATGGCCACGAAGTGCGTGTCATTTTTCTGTCCCCAATTTTTCTGTCCAAATCCTTTGGTTCGGGCCGCAGGCCGGGCTGGGTATTTCGTGGTGAATCATCCGGATTCGTTCGATTCCCCGGTTCGGACGGAAATCGTCGGACGGCCATTTTTCCCGTCCCCCCATGTCAATTCACAGTCACCACCCGCGGGGTGGCCGCTGGCGGCCGGATTGCCGCCACCGTGAGGTTGAGCGTCATGCGTCGGTACATCACAAAGGTTCCAGCCCGATGGTCGGAGATGTCTCCGACCCGGCGCGGTGTGTTCCTGGTCGTGGGGGCCGTGTGCCTCGTTGGCGCCCTGGCGCTGATGGCGCTGGCGGTCGACATCGGAGTCGCCTCGCTGACCAAGTCGCAAATGCAGAGTGCGGTGGACTCAGCCTCTCTGGCGGCGGCGATGGAGATCAACACGGCCCTCGCCAGCGCGGGGACCAGCGTCACCAACACGTTTGCATACGCCCAGGAGCAGGCCCGGACCAAGGCGGCCGCCGTGGCCAAGTTGAACAAGGTCCATGTCAACGCGACGACCGACGTCGCGTTTGGCCGCCGGTATTACGACAGCGCCTCCAAAAAGTACCTGATCGATTGGAATGCCGGGTCGACTCAGACCAACGTGGTCAAGGTGATCGCGCGGCGCGACAACTCCGCCAAGAACGCACCCGATGCCAAGGTTCCGTCGCTGTTCGCCATCGGATCGGCGGGCACGGTGCTGCGGACCGAGGCCGTGGCGTTCATCGATCCGCGCGACATGGTGATCGTGCAGGACTTCTCGCGGTCGATGAACTTCGACAGCTATTTCACCGACGAAGTTACCACCGGACTGAGCAAGACCCAGATCGAAGACGCCCTGGCGTTGGTCTGGAGTGACCTGCAGCCGCTCACGCTGGGGACGATGACCTACACACCGCAGTACTTTTCACAGGCGGTCACCACCAGCGGCGTGACCGGCACCGTGACGTTCAAAGGAACGACCGTGGCCGTCACGAACACGACCGGGTTGGCGAACGTCAAGCTGACATTTTGGAACAACCTGACGCAAACGATCACCATCAGTGGCACGACCACCACGACGGGCACCTATGCCGGAACGGGCAGCAACGCCGGACAGCGCGTCTCGTCAGCGACTCTGACGGCCTACCAGGTGGGGAGCACGACCAAGACCATCGCGTTGACCACCCACAGCACCACGGCCGCCAACATCATGACTGCCTTCGGCCTGACGACCGGCAACTACCCGTATGCCGGCGGCAGTTGGTCGGACTACATCACCTACGTGCAGACCTGCAATGCCCCGGTCGGGTACGGATACGCCCTGCCCGCGTACGGATACATGGACATGTACGGGGGCATGACCTACCTGTGCTACATCATGCGGAGCTACCCCACGCACGCGAGCAACAAGGATCTGTGGAAGACCCGGCACTATCCATTCCAGGCCTGCAAGGACGGCCAGCAACTGCTGTGCGATTTCCTGACGGGCCTCGGCTTCGACGACCGCCTGGGAATGGTCAGCTACGACACCAGTCACCGGATGGAGACGACGTTGAATGATTCGAACCCGGCCTTCCCGCACATCGACATCTCCAGCAACCCGATGACGAAGGACTACGCCACGATCGCCAACCTGATGAATTACAAGCAGGCGGCCTACTACAGCAGTTCCACGAACATGGGTGGTGGAATGAAGGACGCGATTGTGATGCTCGATCAGTACAAGCGTGATGGTTCGCGTCCGGCGATCATCCTGATGACGGATGGACACTCCAACACGATCGATTCGGGCGACAGCACGGCACTGCCAACGGGTTGGAACTGGACCACGATGTTCGATTACAACGGTGACGGGGTAGGAGACTTCTCGTCCTCCGATCCACAGGTTGCGTACGTGCTGGCGAAGGTGAAAATCGCAGTCGACAAGGGATACACCGTTCACTCGGTGAGCGTGGGGTCCGTCGCCGACCGGAACCTGATGAAGGCGGTTGCCTGGATGGGCAACGGATACTGGCTCGACGTTCCCGCCGGGACCTCGGTGTCCGCAATGTCCGATCAAATGCGTGTGGTGTTCGCCAAGATCGCCTCGGCCGTCCCGCCCGCACGACTGGTTCCAACCAACTGATCGGAAACAGCGGGGACGTAACTTGCCGATCCGATGAGTCCTGTTCGCGATCACCAAACACAGACGGCTGACTTCCGAGTCAGCCGACACCGGCTGCGTCGTCGGCCTCTGGTTCTGCCAGAGAATGACGAAGATGGAGCAATTGTTCGTGCTCCGAAAGTGGTACGGGATGAAATAAGACTCTGATTCGCTGTATGAGGCCACCGGTTTGCGTGAAGCCGGCTTTCACCAGCTTGAGCTGCGCCTCCATGATGTCATCCAAGTCTTGCCTCATTTCGGCGACCATCTCGGCGGATTCGGATGGGATTCGACGACAGAGCCAAGTCTTTCCATTGGAATCCTGTACCGCGAAACATTCGTCGCGATTCAACGCAATGTTGTCGACATCGCCGCTCACACACGCGAAAGCGTAAACGGAGCGCAATTCGTCCAAATTGCTGGCTGGGACAAACCTGCATAGGTGCTTCGGATTTGTCGTCACCACCGTTCCACCAACGGTGGCAGCCTGCGCCGCAAGGATCACATCTCCATCGAGTGCGTCGCTGGGGGCTGTCGGCTGTCCATCGATTCGAGCCTGACACCAGAATTCGGCGGCCTTGAGCATGACACTCGAATCGATGGGGAGGAATTCCAGTTGCCGTCGAAAAGTGTCCAAACGATCGATGCTGCGTTGGGTTGATTGTCCTCTGGCAATCAAGTGCAGCAGCTTGCGCCGGAGTTCGTAATCACAAATCTCCGGCACAATGACACGGTGCTCGATCTGGTCATCCAGAACCGCCCTGAGCCAGTCTGAGGCCACGCGGTTAGGCTTGCTCGACGGATGACAGAGTTGGCCGAGGATGCCAGTGTCAAGCAGCAGGATCATCGGAGTCCTCGCAACGAACACGGTCCCGCGGCAACTCGGTTGCCAGCAACGCACTGACCCGTTCGTCGTATTCTGGATCTTCGCGCGACCACTCTCTAAGCAACTCAGCAAGTCGCCGATGTCGTTCGCGACGAAAAAGGTCGGCCGTCTCAACCTGCGGTGACGAAGAAACTGACATAGGGATTCTCCCTTCAATCGGACGATACTATCTTGCCGGGATGCCGAAGTCGCCGCCCAAGTTTCGCCACATCGAATGGACGTGGTTGGCGCTGTTCTGGGTGTTGTTGTATTCGATCACGAACGTCGGGCCCTGGACGCGGTAGTGATGCGGTTCGTGCAGTTCACTGCCGCCGTACCAGGCGAAGTAGAGCTTGTCGATTCCGGCCGCGTTGATGGCCGCGCGCCGTTCCTGCTCGATGTCCGCCGGCAGATTCTTCAGGTATTCACTGAGCAATTCCTGAACGAGCTTCTTCTGGTCTTCGGACATCTGGGAGTAGGGAAGTCCGACCGGGTCGGTTACGGCCGCCTGTGTGGTGTTCGGGCCCGCGGGATTGGCGGGATTGGGATTGGCACCGGGGACTTCACCGGGAGCGACTTTGCTCAACCAGCACAGCTTCTCTTGTTCGGGCGAGCAGTGCTTGAGGATCTGGCGGGCAATGTCTTCCTCGGGGCCGAGCACGCGGATCTGACGTCCCTTGCCGGCGTCGACCGTTCCCGGATTCGCACCAAAGAACTCGGGGGTGCTCGACACGACCTTGCCGTCCTTGATCGTGAAGTTCAACGAGACGTGATGGCCCTCCAATCGCCAGCCCCATTGTCCGTTGTCGGCGGGTTCACCGAAGACGCTCAGGTAGTACTTGCCTGGGTCGCGGCGATCGCGCCGGGCATCCCGTTCACCCGCCTCCAGCAGGTACAGCAGTTCTTCCAGACTCATCACATTCAGAGTCTGGTCATAGCCCGCTTCCGACAGTCCGCTGCGAATGAACGCATGGGCGGCCTTGAGCGCGACACCTTCCAGCGACTTCAACGGCAGTCCCTTACGGGGCCGCGGAATGAAGTGCCAGTTGAGACGTTCCGGGTCGTCGAACTTGAAGAATGCTTCCCCCTTCTGCGCGGGAGTGATCGCCGCCAGGAATCCCTTGGCGGCGGCAGACATCGCCAGCCCCGTCTTGGGCGCAGGAACATTCTGTGCGGCGAGCAGCGCGACCATCGCGGTCAGGACGGTGGCGGCCAAAACAAGCTTCCGGGTTGCCATGCGGGTGTCTCCTCGGGGGGATCGAAGGTGTTTGTCAGTGGTTTCGTCGTCGATTCGTCGTCGATTCTTCGTGGGACGGATTTCCAATCCGTCCGTCATTCCGTCTTGATGGCGCGGACGAGCCGTCGTGCGCGCATCATCCCGGCGGCCATCCCAACGAACGACCGCCGAGCAAATGAACATGCAGATGGTCCACGGTCTGACCGCCGTCCCGACCGCAGTTCATCACGGTGCGATAGCCATCCGCCAGTTGCAGACTGGCCGCCAGATCGCGGGCCACCAGCAGCAGATGTCCCAGCAACGCCTGATCCTCCGCGGCGGCCTGTGCCAGCGACGGAATTGCCTTCTTGGGGATGATCAGGATGTGCGTGGGGGCCTGCGGATGGATGTCGCGAAACGCCAGGCACTGCTCGTCCTCGTACACGATGTCGGCGGGGATCTGGCGGTCGATGATTTTCTGAAAGAGCGTCATCCCGAAACTGCCTGCGAGCAAGATGGAAATTCAACGGGCTTGGACCGCAGGTGCGGACGTTATCAGAACACTGTCCAGAACTCAATTTGACGGGAGACTGACACGATGGAGGGGCGCGTGCGAAGCGGTCGTCCCCCTTCGTTTAACCCGGAGCCAACGGCGACGGGGCAGCGTGCCAGCGCTCCATGTTCCAATAATGCCCGCGACCCCGTCGCCGTTGGCTCCGGGTTAAACGATGACTCATCGGTTCGCTGGCTTGAATGGTGGTCGGGGCTATGGGAACATCCCCCGCGTTTTGAAACCTCCCGTCCCTTGCTGCGGAACTGCGACCGATCATGACTGACACCGACCCGCCTTCTCCCGTGGTGGGAGTCATCATGGGGAGCAAGTCCGACTGGGACACCATGAAGAACGCCGCCGATGTGCTGGTGGAATTTGGTGTCCCGCACGAATGCCGCGTTGTGTCGGCACACCGAACCCCCGCGCTGATGAGTGACTATGCGCGATCGGCCGAGGGACGTGGATTGCAGGTCATCATCGCCGGGGCCGGCGGGGCGGCCCATCTACCCGGCATGGTCGCTTCGCAAACGGTGCTGCCCGTGTTGGGCGTGCCGATCCAAAGCAAGGCGCTCAATGGGCTAGATTCGCTGCTGTCGATTGTGCAGATGCCCGGTGGGATTCCCGTGGGAACACTGGCGATCGGCGAAGCGGGAGCTCGGAACGCGGGGTTGTTGGCGGTCAGAATCCTCGCGGCGACGCAGCCCGAACTGCGGGTCAGTCTGCACAATTTCCAGGCCCGGCAGGAAGCGCGCGTGCTGGGGGAATCGCTGCCATGACACAACCGATATTGCCCGGCGCCACGCTGGGTGTGCTGGGAAGCGGACAGCTTGGCCGCATGTTCGCGATCGCCGCGCGGCGGCTCGGATACCGCGTCCACGTCCTGTCACCGGACGACGACACGCCGACCGGGCAGGTCGCCGATCTGGAGGTTCGCGCCGATTATCTCGATCTCGAACGGGTCGCGGAGTTCGCGCGGGGTGTCTCGGTGGTGACGTTTGAATTCGAAAACGTTCCCGCGGAAACGACGCGCATCTGTGAGCAGTTCGCCCCCGTGCGGCCCGCCGGGTCGGTATTGTTCACTTCGCAAAACCGCCGTCGTGAGAAGACGTATCTGCGTGACGCGGGTCTTCCCGTGACGCCCTTTGCCGCCGTCGAAAGTGTGGAGGAACTGCAGGCCGCGCTGCGTCAACTCGGTACGCCCGCCGTGTTGAAGACCGCCGACTGGGGCTACGACGGCAAAGGGCAGCTCGTGGTCCGGTCGATCGACGACGCGC
>JAYTIB010000070.1:0-6569 GCA_043732205.1 Schlesneria sp.
TCGTGGACAATTTCGCATTCGCAGTTGCCCAGGCTCGCCCTTCACCGTTTTACGTCTGCCGGTCTTGTTCACTCGCTTGCTCAACTTTCGGTTCCTGACGCGCAGCCCTTTCAAGATCGGCTCGTGAAAAAAGCGGCGAACCATCCCCGAGTTCCATTTCTTGCGGCGACAATACGGTCCAGGAAGGATGCCCTCGTTGTTGAGCCAGTCCGCAATTTCGGCGTAGGACGCGCCGTCCTCCAATCGGCGGAACATCTCCTTGATGATCAACTCGGCGGTTGGATCCTTCCGCAGGTCTTGATCGGATTTGATGCCAGGCGGTTTGATGTAACCATAGATTGTGAACTGGACGACGCCCCCTTGATCGAATCGATTGTTCAGGGAGCGGCGGATGCGATCCGCGGTGTCGCGATTGGATCGCTCATGGTGCCAGATGGAAATGAACGCCGAGTCTTCCCACCCATCCACCGAGGTGTCCACGTGATCATTGATCGCGATCAGTCGCGTATCACAGTCGAGGCACATCTCACAAAAGTCATGCGCCCTCCGGCGGCGACAGATCCGCGAAAGATCTTCTGCAATTACCACGTCGATCTTTCGACTTTCGATCAATTCTTCCAATTGACTGAGTTCCTTACGATCCAGAAACTCGCCGCTGCCCCGACTGGCGATGACCTCGAACTCCACCTCACCGTTGAAGTTGTCGGTGATATACCGGCGGCACTTGGCCTGCTGATCATCGAGACTTTGAGCATCCTGGTGTTCCGTGCTGATGCGGGCGACAACCACACAACTCAACACAACGCCATTTCGTGGCACCACTGGCGGATTCAAGAAACCAAAACTTGACATGACCAAGGGTCTCCGTGACTGACGGAGACCAATTCAACCCATTTGGCACACAGTGCCAAAACACCTGACACTACATGAGAATCCGTGACACTTCCTGACTGTCATTGTGAATTTAGCAACAATGGACACCATCAGATGTTGCGTTGACAACACGCTGGCCGTGAAGGAGTTGGGAATACCCCCGCAGGAGACTCCCCCCCTCTCCGTTAGTCACTGAAGCCGCCGTCGTAACCCGATGGTGGCTTTTGTGTTGTGTAGTGATCATTTCGATCAGATTCCCTTCTGTGCTGAAAACCGTGCTACTCCTATTCGGCAGTCGCCGTGGAGTCGCTCTTTGTACCGCCCGCCACCATGCCGGCATCTGAAAAACGGTTGACCTAACTCTTCGACACTTCGTCAGAAATGTGTGTGTGTGTGTACAACCGAAGGACGTCCGGGTCGACGTGACCAACCCAACTCCGAACGACAGCCTCCGGAACGCCGGCCGACAATGCCTGGGAGATGTAGTTGTGACGAAACGTGTGCAGGTGACCTTTGAGCTTCAGCAGCTTGAGCACGCGTTTCAAGGCCAGCAGGGCGCGGCGTTCTGAAATCTGCCGACCGGCATCAGGGTAATGGGTTGTCGGCGCCGCCGAGAAGATCCAACGTCCGTGGTGGGGCAGCGCCTTCAACAGCGCCGCCAGTCGTTCGGTCAACGGAACCTTGCGTTGGTCACCGGTCTTTGGCTTCCAGACATCCTTCGGCCGGATCAAGATCACGCTCCGACCGAAGTCGACGTCATCCCACGCCGGGTACTTTCCTTCCCCCGCACGACAACCGGTCTCGCGCAGAAATGTGAAGTACGGTCGATAGGCCTCAGTCGCAGCGTGGAGAATCCGTTCGGCCTCGACCGGACTCCAGCACGGTTGGGGCTTCGGCTTGGGTTTTCGCAGCGTGTAACCGACCAGTGGGTCGACGTCAGTCAGCCGCCGCCGCAGTGCGAACAATGTCAGTGATCGCAAGATCACCAACTTGCCGCAAATCGTCTTCGGGGCCTGGGATTTCTTGCGCAGCGCCTCTCGCCACGAATCAGCGAATTCCGCATTCACTTGTGAAACGTTTGAGATCTTGGCCTTCTCGGCCTGGGCGTTGATCTAAGCCACCCACGACTACGACACGCCCACCAAGCGATTCCAAGAGTGACCTTGAATAACTGAGAGTCTCGCAAAGGGGCCTCGTGAAAACCGACCTCGGATCACTGAGAGTCACACGAACGCCCCCGCCGCGAGTGACCTCCGATTACCGATATACCTCACGCGGTCATGAATGAGAGGTTTTACGTTTAGCCCCAACGCCATCGGCGTGGGCGCGAATGTGGGCATAGCGTTGATCGCTCCCACGCCGATGGCGTTGGGGCTAAACGTCTCACTTGAGGCCGCGTGAGGTATAACTGGCCTTTCATTGGTTGATGGATCAGAGCTTGGATTGCAAAAAGGCGCGCTCACGCTTTTCTACTGATCCTGCCACAGATGTGAATCCGGTGGTTGTTTCATCCGTTGGTGGACGACTTCGGTTCCACTGGCGCGAGAAACTAACCACTTCTATCTGTCATCGCATGGAACATCACTATGAATGACACGCAAGGTACTGATTGGCGGAACGAGTTCCACGGGCGCGACGCCTCGCTGGCGTACCTCGTCGAGCGTTGGCATGAGGCGCAGGCGGGCAAGCCGACGTTGGCTGTGCTGGTCGGGCCGACGGGAATTGGCAAGACGCGGCTCGTGCAGGAGTTTTATCGCTGATTGACTCGACATGCCGACCCGCAGACCGACGCCGCGCCGCAGGGGTACTGGCCGGACGCCTTTCACGACGATGCGACATCCGGCCGGGTCAATCCGGTGTTTGATGCGCGGGATGAACGGCCTCGGCCGCCGATCCCATTTCTGTGGTGGGGGCTGAAGTTTGACGACCCGAACGCCGACCGGTTGGTTCGCGAGCGCGTGCCGCTCAGCGAATATGCTCCGGCGTTGACGATCCACACGGCGGCGCTGGCGGCTCGGCGGCACTTGAACGAACACCGGTGGAGCGTCGGTTGGAAACTGGCGCGCATCATCGGGAACGTGATCCCGCCGGTCGGCTGGGTGGCCACCGCGGGCGACGTGTTGTCATTGAAGAAGGACCGCCAGCAGGAGCGGGAACTCCAGCAGCACGCACTTCGGTCGCCCGGTGCCGCGCTGCAGAAGTCCGACGATGACCTCGCGAAGGTGGTGCTCGACTATCTGAGGAAGATTCTCAATCCGCAGGACGCGGCGACTCCGACGGTCTCGGTGGTGCTGTTCGTGGACGACACACAGTGGTCCGATCCGTACACGCTGAAGTTTCTGCGCGAGTTGTGGGAGTCGGCGCGAACCGGCTGGCCGTTGTTGATCGTCGCCACGCATTGGGACGACGAGTGGGAGTATCACCGGGCGGAGCCGTTCGTGGCAGACCAATCCCCGGAGCGGCTGGTGCATCTGTTGCGCGTCCTGCACCTGCCGGATGAACCGGGCACAGTGCATCGGAATGAGAAACTGACCGATGCGGCCCTGCGGCCGGTCATCAGCGCGGCGCTGCCCGGACTGACGGACGAGCAGACCAAGCTGCTGCTGGCGTAGTCGGACGGCAATCCGCGGCTGCTCGAACAGTACGTCAAGCTGCTGTTGGGCAGACCGAAGTGGTTCGAGGACCACGACCCGGCGAAGTCGCTCAAGCCACACGCCGAAGCGGAACTGCATGGCCTATCGACCGACCTGCATCAGGTCATCAAGCTCCGGTTCAAGCAAATGGAGGAACATGTGCAGGCGGCGCTCGGCTGGAGCAGTGCTCAGGTCTACCGTTTTCTGGCCGACATCACGCAGGCGGTTGGACGGCAGATCGCACCGGGGCGGACGGAGCGCGAACTGGTCGATGATCTGCGTCAGGGCGACACCTTTCACCGCATGGTTCGAGGTCAGGAACGACTGGTCAACATGCTGGCCGGATTCACCGGACAGGACAAGACGCGAATCTCGACCGACATGCAGCGAGACTTCTTCATGAGCGCCGAGGAAGCCAAAGCCTATGGCATCGTGGACGCGGTCCTGGAACCGTTTGCCGACAAGTTGAGACCGACAGCGCAATGACATCCCGGTTCTCGTAGTCCGGACCCCTTGGTCCGGACGAGTCAATTCGCGACCGGCGACGACCACCCAATCACCATTACTATAAACACGAATCGCCAATCAGCCGGAACGCGCTAGCGTCCGGTTTTCGAAAACTCGTCAACCGGACGCTAGCGCGTTCCGGCTCACGCCCTAAAACCCGCACGATTGGATCGACCTCATGCAACAGCAGCCATTCATTCATGTGGAACGCGTTCCCGGAGCCGTTGATTCCTGCGCGTGGCAGGGAGTGTTCGCCGTCTTGGTCACTACGTGCCCGGCTCTCCGGAGTCAGGTCTCGTGGAACGACGAGACGCAGGCCGTATCGCGGCATGTGTCGTTGTTCATCGACTTCTTGAACGCGGCCTACTCTCCCGAGCCATGGCGAACCTACGCGATCCGAATCGTTTCGCGGCCACACCCCTCATCGTTTGCGGCGGGGACCGTTGAGGTGGCCATGCTGGCCCAAGTCCGCGGTGACTCGGCTGAGACGGCCCGGTCGCTGGCCATGCAGCAGGCAGCGGAGTTGCTCCCGTTGGTGGGCGGCCTGCTGCCGGACTACGGTTGGTGCGTGGTCACCGACTCTGCGACGTTCCAGCGCATTTGGGAACCGATGGAATGGGACACCGTGCGAGTGGGCGAGATTCGGCGGCGTCAGGAAGTCGTGCCACTGCATTCTCCCCAATCTCGTCCCTCGCTGGGGGCGGGCAGATCGTCCGCGGCGCCGGATGCGAACGACGGAAGTGTTTTGCTGGTGCATCATCTTCGCCCGCGCTGCTCGGCCTTCGACCGTCTGTTCCGGACCATGTTGTTGCAGCGGGTTCCGGTTCTCTGGCAGGTCACGCTGACTCCCACCCGCCTCACGGAGTCCGAACGCCGAGGGATCACGACCGAGATCGCCAAGTGCGAACGATCATGCAGGCCGGCAAGGGGCTGGCCGTCATCGATCCGCATGGCGATCTGTTCCACGAACTGTTGCAGTTGATTCCCGAGCATCGCTGGGACGATGTGGTTCTGCTCGATCCGACGGACATCGAATTCCCGGTGGGCCTCAATTTCCTCGAATGCCGGAAGGAATCCGAGCGACACTTCGTGGTCCGCCAGATGAAGGCGATCATCGAACGACTCACGCTCGACCAATACGGTGCTGCCTCCACGGAATGGATGGGGCCTTCGTTCTTTCAGCACATGCAGATGAACCGGTTACTGGTCATGTCCGACTCGGAGCATCCGGGAACACTGCTGGAGTTTTACGAACTGTTTCAGCACAAGGAATTCTGGAAGCGGTGGTTGCCGTTGAAGTGGAGCGATCAGATGCTGGAACGCTGGGTGGCCAAGAACCTGCCGGGCATTGATTACACACATCGACCCAAGGGGGAAACGTCCTGCACTTTTGGAGAGTATTTGAGCACCAAGTTCGACGACTTCGTGTTCGACCCCAGACTGCGGAGAATGTTCGGCCAGCGACGGTCGACGATCGACTTTCGCACGATCATGGATGAGGGGAAAATCCTGCTGGTCAATCTGGCCAAGGGAGATCTGTCCGAGGCCAACTCCCGATTTTTGGGCATGGCACTCATGGCCCGGATTCAGGCCGCCGCCATGTCGAGGATTTCTCTGCCCCCAGAGAAACGCCGGACGTTTTATCTGTATGTGGACGAGTTCCAATCGCTCGCCACCGAGAACTTCCTGGTCATGTTGTCCGAGGCCCGCAAGTTCGGCGTCGGCCTGGTGCTGGCCAATCAGTTTGTCTCGCAGATCAAGGACGAACGGATCATGCAGTCGGTGTTTGGCAATGCGGGAACGGTCGTTTCGTTCCGCGTGGGGCAGGAGGACGCGCAGATTCTGGAACCCAGATTCACGCCGCACTTCGATCGGTTTGACCTCACGAATCTCCCCAACTGGCAGGCGTGCGTGAAGGCCACCGTCGATGGAAACGTGACGACGCCGTTCACGCTGCACACACTCCCTCCGCCACAGCCGACCAATCCCCGGCAGCCGCAGCGTCTGCGGAAAATGTCTCGGAAAAAGTACGCGAAGCCGCGCGATCAGGTGGATTTCGAGATCGTGCTCAGCCTCAGTCCCGACCGAAGTTTGCCGGCGGGTGTCGTCCCTCCGGAGGGGATGCTGGAACTCCAGAACGTGATGTCCCAATCTCGCGAGCCGACGGAAGACGATGTCGATCATGAGCGAGAGGAGGGGGACGACTCCCCTCAAGATCAGGGACCACCACCCCCGCCACCGGGTGTCGATGCCACCGGCGAGATGGGATTCGATGACGAGGATCTCAGAGTATTGGCGTCCGTCGGCGATTACCGATTCGGTTCGATCATGGACTCACTGACGACGGACCGCATCACCATCTCCGAATCATCCAACTGGAAGTCGCTCATGCTTCGAGTCCTACAATCGGGGGCTGGTGTTTCGCCGTTGATCGCTCAGATGATCTACTGCTTACGAGGGACCCCAAAAACCGGACCAGGAAATGAGGTAGTTTTCCTGAATTCTATTTTGGGAGGTGCGAGATGGCAGGCCAGCGCAAGTCACACAGTGTGAGTT
>JAYTIB010000071.1:0-2466 GCA_043732205.1 Schlesneria sp.
GATTCCAGTTGGGAACGCACGACACTCATCGGGGTGTCCGAAGTGACTTGGCACTCTTCGGCGGGGAGTTCGACGAGAGTCATATCGGATCGGAACTGACGGAGATTTGAGGAATTCACCGCGTGCTTTCGTTGCGAAACCGGCCCCCACTGTCGCCGTTCGCTCAGTAAATGAGCGTTCTTTCGCGGAGCGAAAGACGACAATCCGCACCGAGTTCGCGAAGCTCGCCGAGCGGATCACCAAGCGCGAACGGGTGAAGCTCGAACCCGGCGCGACGGTCACGCTCGACTTTGAACTGCCGGCGCTGAGCGAAGGCTTGTGGCAGGGTCGCGTGACGGTCGAGTACGACGACGACTTGCCATTCGACAATCAGCGGTTCTTCGCGATCTCGGCGACGCCCGCGTATCGGGTGCTCGTCGTCAGCGGCGAGTCCGGCGGTTCGGCGATCACGGGCGAGACGTATTTTCTCGATGCCGCGTTGCGGTTGGCGGATGCTGGAGATTCGTATTCCGAAAGTCCGTTTGCTCCGACGCTGGTGACTTACGCCGACGGCGTGAGCCTGCCGAAATTGTCCGACTTCGATGCCGTCGTGCTGGCGAACGTGGCGGATGTCTCGAAGCCGGATGCGGAGCAACTGGCGTCGTTCGTGCGCGGCGGTGGCGGACTGTTGGTCTTCACCGGCGATCGCGTGTCGGCGAAGAGTTGCTCGACATTGACCGACGCGGGGCTGACCGTGGGCGAGATCGGCGACACGAAAGTCACAAACGATTTGCCGTGGCGGCTGACTCAGTGGGACGACAAGCATCCGGTGTTTGAACCGCTGAGCGACCCGCAACACGGCGACCTTAGGCGTCTGATGTTTGCGGCGTACACGAAGCTGACTCCATCGGCCGACGCGACCGTGCTGGCTCAGTTCGGCACCGGCGACCCGGCGATCGTCGAACGCCGCGTCGGTGAGGGCACGATGCTGTGGGTGACGACCTCCTGCGGTCGCGACTGGAGCGATTGGTGTCGCAGCCGGTTGTTCCTGCCGACCGTGCATCAGTTGCTCGGCTACGAAGTCGGACTGACATCGGGTGGGCGGGTGCGAACGAGGCTGGTCGATGCAGAACGAGGTCAGAAGCCAGAGGTCAGCGGTCAGAACAGCAGACTTCCGACTTTTGAAACTCTTTCTCCCGGCGTCGATCAGTTCGACCGCTTCGCCGAGATCATCAACACCAGCCCGCGCGAGTCCGACACAGATCGCTGCTCGCGGCAGGAGTTCGAGGATCGCTTCGCCGTGAAGTTCGTCGAAGAGGATGGAACAGCGGTCGCCCAGGCCGCGGGCTTGGGCAACGTCGAGTTGCAGCAGGACGAACTCTGGCACTGGGTCGCGTGTGTGCTGTTGGCCGTCTTGCTGTTGGAAGGCTTCGTGGGGAATCGCACGACGGCGTGAGACGAGTTTCGACTTTCGGTTTTTGATCGGGACCAAACATGAGCAACACATTCACTCGCGAGCACGCATTCCTCAACCGTTTTCGGTCGGTGTGGGTTCGCAAGCGGCGGGTCGAGCTGGGGCAGGTGGCCGTGACGACGTTGCTGCTGGCGTTGGTCGGACTGGGTGCTCTGGCGGTCGCGGACTATGCGCTGGAGTTGGATCGGTCGGCGCGCGGGGTGGCGCTGGGCGCGATGCTCGGCGCGGTCGTGCTGTTCGCGGGGAACTCGTTGTGGCGGACGATGCGGCGGTGGAGTCAGCCGACGACGGCGGCGGAGATCGAGGCGGCGTTTCCTCAGCTTGGCCAGTCGGTGCGGACGACGGTGCAGTTCGGGGCGATGCAGGTCGAGCAGGTTCAGTCCGAAGGAGTCGCCACGACGCTCGTCACGGCGCTGGCCGAGCAGACTCATCAGCGGGCGTTGCCGCTCACGATTGAAGACGTGGTTCCGATGAAGAGACTGGTCTGGATCGCGTGCGGACTCGCGGCGGCATCCGTGGTGTTGGCCGGTGCGTCGAGCGTGGATTGGGAGTGGCGCAACGCGACCTCGCGGGCGGTCCTGAGCGACATTCCGTATCGGCAGCTTGAGGTGCGGCCGGGAGATCAGACGGTCGATGAAGGGGCCGGGCTGACGATCGATGTCGCACTGATCGGCCGCACGAACTGGGACGTGACGCTGTTCACACGGCCCGCCGGGGAGGCGGATGCGGAATGGACGGAGCGGGAGCTGGAGGAAGCGGGGTCAGGGGTCGGGGGGCAGGGGGCAGGGGAAACCAGGACACGGCCTTCGACGACGGGCAGTTCTTCGTCTCGTCCGCAAGCAATGTTTGCCGCCAAGCTGGATCGGCTGACGAAGCCGGTCGAGTACCGTGTCACCGCGGGCGAGTTGGCGAGTCCCGTGTATCGGATCGACATTCGGCGGCCGTTGCGGATCGATGACGTGAAAGTCGAACTCACGCCGCCGTCGTACACCGGACAGCCGACGAGCACGTCG
>JAYTIB010000072.1:0-16927 GCA_043732205.1 Schlesneria sp.
CTCCGGATCATTCCTCGCCCGCCGCCTGATCGCCGACAACCGCCGTCTGGCCGGGGCAAAGATCACGTCACTCGACGAGTTGCTATCCCCCGGAATCGCCGAAGCCGCGTGCGCCTATGCGGTGGCGAGGTTGGTGAAAGGTGAAGGGTGAAGAGTGAAGGGTGAAGCGGGCCTTTCACCCTTCACCCTTCACCCTTCACCCTTCACTTTTCACTCTTCACTTTTCACTCTTCCCACCAACTCTGCCACGCGTGCGGCATGGGCCAAGTCGGGCAGGGTCGCTTGTGCGTTGGTATCGCCGCGGATGGCCGCGGTCAGCGTGTCGAAGAAGGGGTCGTTGGAGGCGGGATCGCTGACGAGAGTGGGCCGGTTGACGGGTTCGTCGATGATCTCGCCATCGGCGGTCTTCGTGTAGAGGCGGCCGGCGCGGTAGGCTCCGGCGGTCCCTTCCAGCAGCCAGCCGGTTCGCAGCGACAGCAGCGATTGAGTCTGCACTTCGATCACCGCCGAGACTCCGCCGGCGAAATCAATCACGGCCAGGAATCCATCGTCAGTCGCAGAGTCAGCGGCGCGGAATGTCCTCAGTCGGATGGACTGCGGTTGATCGTGGACGAAGACCAGCAGTTGATCGAGCCAGTGGCCGCCGAGTTCCTTCAACACCCCCAGCGGGAAGAGTTCGCCGGGCAGAAGCCGCTCGTGAATGGCGAGGCGGGTTCGTTCGAGTTGTCCCAGTGTCCCGCTGTCAAACACGGACTTGGCACACAGAAAGTCGTCGTCCCAGCGACGGGGTTCATCCACGACGGCGACGATCCCGCGTTCGGCGGCCAGCTTCGCCAGATGACGCAGGCCTTGGGGACTCAGCGCGCGGGCGAGTTCCAAGACCACATGCTTGCCGGCCCGAATCGCGGCAGCGACGACATCGGTCGCGAAGGGTCCGACGAAGAAGATCACGGACGTGCGCGGATCATCGATCACGTCTTGAGGCGATGAGTGGTTGACGCAACCATCGCGATGGTATGGCGGGTGCGCGGCCCCGTCCGTGGAGCAGCAGGCGGTGGCCGTGAAGTCCCGGCGCAGTGAAAGTCGTTCGATCACGAATTGGCGGAACGGCCCGGAACCGATCACCCCGACACCGTGCGGTTGGACGTCAGATGGCATGCTGAGTTTCGAGCCGTGACCGGATGCGAGACTTCACGTGGACCGGGTGACACCACCGACCTTGACCTTCAGTTTGCCGGTGCATTTGCTTCCCGGCGGCACGTTGACCTTCACGTACAGCATGCCATCGCGGCTGGCCGGCTGCTCAAACTTGGAACCGACAAAAAACGGATTCGGCGGCTTGGGGTTTCCACCACCACCACCACCGCCGCCGGTGGCACCCGTCGGCGGCAGAATGATGGCGACGACGGATCCGAGCGGTGCGCCGGCCATGTCATTGGCGGGATCCTTGGTCGGGAAGCCATCGGGTCCGACCGGCAGCGAGGCCACAAACTTGTAGTCCCCGTCGACTTCGATCCGGATCAGCCGATCCTTCGCCACCATGCCCACTGGCTGCCATCCCTTGGAGGGATCAAGGTCCATGTCGGATTCCGTCGAATCCAGGATCTGATCATCCAAGTGTTCCAGTTTCTTCTTGATCAGATCGTTCTTCGGATCGAGTTTCAGCAGGACTTCGAGCAGGATCTTGGCCCGGTCGTATTGGCCCCCCTCCTCGTATCCCTTGATGATTGAGTCGGTGTCTTTCAGGAAGGACCGCTGCACGTCTTCCAATTTGGCATCGAGCTTTTTCAACTCGGCCGGAGTGATCGGCTTGGTCTTGGTCTTCGACTTGCCGGGCTGCGCCTGAACCGGAGTCAGTTGCGACAGCCACACCGAACCGATGACGGCCACGGCGCAGGACATGAACATCGACAAACGGAGAATGCGGGTCACGATGGACACCTCCAAACGCGAAGAAGTGAACGGCCCCCTGGCCGGGTCTGCGTCCCATTAGAGGCATTCACGGCGGTGTTCGCAATCACATCGCGAGCACTCTGTTGGCAGCCTCTCCCGGCCGTGACATAATCGGCCGGTCCCAAGACCGGGAATGGAGTCATATGACCAAGGAGTCTGGCATGCGCAGCCGTTCGTGGATGATGCTGGTTCTGATGCTCGTCGGTCCCGTATCGGCCGCCGACACACCGAAGGGTCTGCAACTCCCCGGCCTCGGGAAGACAGCCAAGAAGGCCGATGCCTCGAAACCGAAACAACTGCAACCGGTCGAGCGACTGACGTCGTTCACAAGCTGGGTCACCAGCCTGGCGTTCAGTCCCGATGACAAGACGCTGGCGGTCGGTGTCAAAGACGGCGTCCAACTGGTCGACGTTGACGCGAAGACCGTTCGCCGCGAACTCGCCACGAAATCGGGCCAGGTGCGGGCTCTCGCGTATTCACCCGATGGCAAGCTGCTGCTCGTTGGCAGTTACCAGCGGGCCGGTTTGTGGAACCCCGCCAGTGGTGAGATCGTCCGCGAGTTGAAGGGGCATCGCGCCTATGTGACCAGCGTGGCGTTTTCGCCGGACGGACAGAAGTTCGCGACCGGCTGCGAAGACGAAGCGCTGCGGATCTGGAATCTGAATGACGCGGCACCGGCGCTGGTTCTCAAGGGGAACGGCCTGCCGGTGACCGGCGTGGCGTGGTCCCCCGACGGACGCTTGATCGCCGCCGCGGTCGGTGACGACACGCGTCCCACGCGGCAGGGCCAGGTCATCATTTGGGATGCGACCACGGGCAAGGTGACGAATGAATTCGAACTGCACACCAAGGCCGCGACCGGAGTGGCGTTCTCACCGGATGGAAAGTTCGTCGCCTCCACCGGTGTCGATGAACATGTGAACGTCTACAACTTGGGCGACAACAAGCCGCTCGGATTCTTCGGCGGTCATTCGCGTCCGACCAACGCCGTCGTGTTCTATCCCGACGAAGAGACGGCGATCAGCATTAGTGGTGGACGTGCGGTCGGCAAGAACGAACTGAAGATCTGGGAATTCGAAACCGGCGCTGAACTCGCGACGGCGGATGCTCACGAAGCGAAGATCAGCGCGCTCGCGTTGTCACACGACGGACGGATGGTCGCCACCGGGGGACAGGACAAGACCGTCGCGCTGTGGAACGTCGGGTTCCTGGCGATCGGCCTTCCCACCGCCAAGCCGAATGTGGCCAAGCCGGTCGCGGCACAGCCGGATTTTCCGCCCGCCGACGCATTGGTCGCTCTGGCCGATTCGAACAAAGCGGCCGCGGCCGACGCACCGGCTGCCGCGGAACCGAAGCCGCTGCGGGCCGGCATCATCGGCTTGGACACGTCGCACGCGATCGCTTTCACCAAGTCGTTGAACGCCGAGAAGCCCAATCCCGCTGTCGCGGGTTGCCGGCTCGTCGCCGTCTATCCGAAGGGGAGCCCCGACATTGCCAGCAGTGTCAATCGCGTCCCGGGCTACATCGAAGACGTGAAGAAACTGAACGTCGAAATCGTCGACTCAATCGACGAGCTGCTCAAACGGGTCGACGTCGTGTTCTTGGAAACCAACGACGGTCGGCCGCACTACGAACAACTGCTCCCCGTATTGAAAGCGGGCAAGCGGTGCTACATCGACAAGCCGATCGCCGGTTCGCTGGCCGACGCGGTCGCCATCTTCGAAGCCTCTCGCAAGTACAAGGTGCCGGTTTTCTCGTCGTCGTCGCTGCGGTTCGGCAAGAACTCGCTGGCCGTTCGCGGTGGTTCGCTGGGTCGAGTGACCCGCTGTGAAACGACCAGCCCGGCGGCATTGGAGCCGACGCATCCCGACTTGTTCTGGTACGGCATTCATGGCGTCGAATCGCTGTTTACGGTGATGGGGACCGGTTGCCAGTCCGTCACGCGCGGCAGGACGGAAGACGGCTTGATCCAAGTCACGGGTGAATGGTCGGGCGACCGGGTCGGCATCTTCCGCGAAGGGAAGGGCTATACAGGGACGGCGACTGGCGAGAAGGGAACCGGCCCTGTCGGTTCGTATGACGGCTACGATCCGCTGCTCTTCGACATCGTGAAGTTCTTCCGGACCGGCGTGCCTCCGGTCACGGAAGAAGAGACTCTGGAAATCTACGCCTTCATGGAAGCGGCCGACGAAAGCAAGCGTCAGGGGGGCGCGAAGGTCACGCTGGAAAGCGTCATGACCAAGGCCAGGGAAGAAGCCCGCAAGAAGACAGCCGAGTTGAAGTAGACCTCAAACAAGCGAGTCGTCCTTGGGAGTCCTCTTTGGGAGTGCTCCGGCTTGACGGAGCTTTGGGATTTTGGATTGCGGCGAAGCCGCTTTGGCAAATTACTCGCAATCACGATTTCGCAGATTCCAAAGAGAGCGGCTTCGCCGCGTTCCAAAGCTCCGTCAAGCCGGAGCACTCCCAAAGTTTGGAAGCTGTTCGCGACTACAGGATGAACTTGCTCAGATCCTCGTCGCGGCTGATGTCTTCCAGTTGCCGGCGGACGAACGCGCGGTCGATGGTGATCGTGACGCCGCGCGAGTCCGGCCCTTCGAAGCTGATGGTCTCCAGCAGCCGTTCCATGATCGTGTAGAGCCGCCTCGCACCGATGTTCTGTGTCGACTGGTTGACCCGCCAGCCGATCTCGGCCAGCTCTTCCAGCCCGTCTGCTGTGAACTCCAGTTCGATGCCGTCGACCTGGAGAAGTTGTTGCGACTGCCGTGTGATCGAACTCGAAGGCTCGGTCAGGATGCGCAGGAAGTCGGCCTTGGTCAGATCCTTCAGTTCGACGCGGATCGGAAAGCGTCCCTGCAATTCGGGCATCAGGTCGGCGGGGCGCGAGGAATGAAACGCGCCGGCCGCGATGAACAGGATGTGGTCGGTCTTCAAAGAACCGTAACGAGTCTGCACGGTCGCCCCTTCGACGATCGGCAGCAGATCGCGCTGCACCCCCTGGCGGCTGACGTCCGCTCCGTGATGGCCTTCCGACTCGCCGCAGATCTTGTCGATTTCGTCGAGGAACACGATGCCGCTGTCCTCGGCGAGCCGCAGGCCCTCGTCGTGGATCACGTCCTTGTCGAGCAGTTGGTCGATCTCCTGCTCCATCAGCAGCACCCGTGCTTCGCGGACCGTGATCTTGCGGTCCTTGTGCTGGCGCGGCATCAGCTTTTCGAACATCTGCTGGAAGTCGACATCCATCTGTTCCAGGCCCATGTTGGAAAAGACCTGGACCGGCATGCGCCGTTGCGGCACGGTCAGTTCGACCGGCTTCTCCTCCAGCGCGCCCGAACGGAGCATCGTGCGGAACTTCTCACGGGTCCGTTCATGCTTGGCTTCGGCATCGGCGGCGGAATCAATGGCGGATGCGTCCGAATCGTCCGCTTGTCCTTCGACGGGCGGGGCCGGTGCGACGGATTCGTGCGGAATCAGCAGGTCGAGCAACCGGTCCTCGACGTTCTTTTCCGCCTGCTGTTGGACCTCGCCCCGCTTGCGCTGCTTGACCAGGTTGATCGAGGCGTCGACCAGTTCGCGGATCATGCTTTCGACATCGCGGCCGACATAGCCGACCTCGGTGAACCGCGTCGCTTCGACCTTCACGAACGGCGAGCCGATCAACTGCGCGAGCCGCCGCGTGATCTCGGTCTTGCCGACACCGGTGGGGCCGATCATCAGGATGTTCTTCGGCGTGATGTCGCGGCGCACGTCTTCGGGAAGCTGCTGCCACCGCCAGCGGTTTCGCAGCGCGATCGCCACGGCCCGCTTGGCCGCATCCTGTCCGACGATGTGTTTGTCGAGTTCCGCCACAATCTGGCGCGGTGTCATGTCTTGCACGGTGTCTGCTTTTTCTAGTAGTCGAAGAAGTTTCATTTGCCCCGTAGCACGGACGCCTCGTCCGTGCGGAACTCCGATACCGATGGACGCACGGACGAGGCGTCCGTGCTACAGCAACCTGGCAAATCAAAGTTGTTCGACCACCAGGTTCACCAGTGATTCCCCCAACAAGTCTGCAGTCGTCCCGCCGCTGCGTCGGCGGGACATGCTGCATCGATCGTCCACGCCAGTCTGTTTGCCAACTCTGCAACGGTCCCGTCGGCGGAGCGACGGGACTACAGTAACTTCCGCCATCGTTCACTGATACCGTCGGCGCTTCGTGGGTGTCACCGGTTGTGCCGATCAAGGCTCGTCGTCGCGGGTCTCCCGCGTGTCGTCGATCGCGTACGCTTCGATTTCAAACGGGTTGTCGAGATAGGCATTGAAGCCGCGCAGTCCGAGCCACGCGCTGCAGGCGAGATAAGCCGGGATGAAGAACGGCCCCCAGCGTTCGTATTGCCGCACGTGGACTCGCTCGTGGCGGCGGGTTCGCTGCAGCGTCGCCTCGTCGCAACCGAGCACCACATGGCCGAGCGTGATGGCGGCGATGGGACCGGCCATCCAGCGGTTTCCCCGCTTCAAGATCCGCGTCACCAGACCGCCGTGGACTTCCAACACGCCCTCCACGACACGCGCGCGACCGCCGCTCACCAATGCCAGCGATGCCGCCATCAGCCCGACGGCGGAACCGGGAAACACCCACACGTAAATCAGCGGTCGCAACAGTCGCATCCGTTCCCCGACCGAGTCAGTTCGACTCGACCGCCTCCTCACAATGCTTGTACAACATGACGCCGCTCTCAATAACCGTGCGCGATGCGGCGGACTCGGCAGACACCAGATTGATGTTCCTTCTCAAACATGCAAGGGCCGGGGTGAGGGGCTGCGGAGTTTCTTCGAACGTGCGCTTCCGGCGCGCCCGCTTCGGATCGGCGCATCAAAGACTGTCGTGGATCGCTCCGCGATCCAACGCCCTGATCGCGGAGCGATCAGCGACTATCAGACATTCATTGATGCGCCGCCCCTTATCACCGGCCGGAGCACGTTGCAAACGTGCTCCACGTCCTCTTTCAATTGGCGGTTAATGGTGCGGTCTCTCCGGCGGTTGCCGTGGAGTGACCGGGGTTGGGCCGTGGAGGATTCCCGCGAGGACAGGTGAATTGATGACGACACAGCCGTCGGCGTTTCTGACCGCCCAGTGGCGGAATCTGGTGATGCTCAATTACGAGATCGATCCCGCGCTGATTCAGTCGCGGGTTCCGGCCGGGACCGAGATCGATTTCTGGAACGGGAAGACGTTTGTCAGCCTGGTCGGGTTCCGCTTCCTCGAGACTCGTTTGAAGGGGTGGCGTGTGCCATTTCACGTCAACTTCGACGAGGTCAACCTGCGGTTTTATGTGCGGTACAAGTCGGGCGATGAATGGCACCGCGGCGTCGTGTTTGTGAAAGAGATCGTGCCGCGCATGGCGGTCACGCTGGTCGCCCGCTGGGTCTACAACGAACAGTACGTCACGCTGCCGATGCGCAGCGTGATCGATCTGCCAACACCCGCGAACGGCTTCCGCGGGTCGGTCGGCTACTTCTGGAAGAGGGCCGGGCGGTGGAACGAGGTCTCCGCGCAAATCAGCGGCGAGCCGTCGGCGATCGAGCCCGGATCGGAAGCCGAATTCATCACCGAACACTATTGGGGCTACACGGCACAGCGCGACGGCTCGACCCTGGAATACAGCGTGGAACACCCCTCATGGCGCGTGTGGCGGTCCGAGCAAAGCCGGTTCGATGGTGACGTCGCAACGCTCTACGGCCCCGACTTCGCCCGCGTGCTCGGCAGCTCTCCCAGTTCCGCGTTCGTGTGCGACGGGTCCGAGATCGCCGTCCGACCGGGGCGGCCGACGCGGAATGAGTGACGACATTCGGCGATGCTTCGCGTCGCGCAGGAACCGCCGTCGTACTGTTGGTTGATGACAATCCCGTCGCGATTTGAGCAGGCTGGTTTCTGTTTCACCCGAACACGAATACCATGCTGCGTCGCTCGACACGAATTACTGTAGTCCCGTCGCTCCGCCGACGGGACCGCCGCTGCGGAAGCAACGATGACTCGTGCGGGGGCGCAGTGTCAGCACGTCCCGCCGACGGAGCGGCGGGACTACGGTAGCACACCCATGAGCCGATGAATGTCCGAAGTCACTTTCACCTCAACCGACTCGCAAGACCGCTTGCCACTGCCGGTGCAATTGGCGGCCTGGTCGACGGGATTAGTGGCGTGCGTGGTCGGGATGCTCGATCGGGTCGCCGAATGGCATCCCGCGCTGGCAACAGTGCAATGCGTCGCGCTGGCAATCGCTCCCGTCGTCTTCATGCTGCCACGCCGGGTGCGAACCAAACCGATCCGGGAGATTGCCTCCGCGACGACGAACACCACGATCAGTTCGGATTGGGTGTGGTGCCTGCTGCTGGGAGGAATCTCGTTCTGCGTGAGCTCCGGCATCGGCATCGGCATCGGGGATCTTCCCCCCGCGTACCACGATGAATTCAGTTATCTGTTTCAAGCGAAGACGCTGCTGTCCGGCCGGTTCTCATTCCCCAGCCACCCGCTGCATCCTGAACTGTTTGACCAGATGCACGTCTTGAATGAAGGCCGCATGGCCAGCCGGTATTACCCCGGAACGGGTCTCTGGCTGGCCCCGTTCGTGGCGGCCGGGCATCCGTACTTGGGGCAATGGATCGCGGGCGCGTTGTCGACGATGTTGATCTACTGGACCGGCCGGGAACTCGGCGGTCGTCAAACAGGTTTCGTCGCCGCGCTGGTGATGGCGCTGTCACCGGGGATCGCCCTGTTTGGCAACACGCTGTTGGCTCACCACGCCACCCTGCTGGCACTGTCGTTGTTCCTGCTGGGAGTGACCCGCTGGCTGCGGACCCGTTCAACGGCGGATGCCTGGATGGCGGGCTGTGGATTGAGCTTCGCGATGCTCTGCCGCCCGATGACAGCCGCCGCCGTGGGGTTGCCGTTCGGGTTGGAGATCGCCCTCTGGTTGATTCGCGGTCGTTACCGAACGGCAATTGAATCGTCCCAAACCGCGAGCCCCATCGAAGCGACCGGTTCCACTCCCGCTGGACAGTCCCCTGCCTCGCGCCTCCGGTCTCCCGTCTCCAGCCTCATTGGATTCGGCATCCCCTTGGTGTTCGGCTGGGCCATCATGCTCGGCTACAACCATTCCGTGACCGGGGAATGGCTGACGTCGCCGTACCAGCTCTACACCGACGTGTACACTCCGCGGCACGTCTACGGTTTCAACAACGTGGTGCGCGGTGAACAGCGCCTCGGCCCGAAAGTGATCGACGCTTACGATCGGGTGTGGACCGAAAACCTGACTCCCGCGCTGGCCGCCCGCAACGGTCTCGCCCGTTGGATCGCGAGCTGGCTCTGGACGTTCGACGGACTGCCCCTGTTGATGGGCTCCGTGGTGTTTCTCGGCGCCCTGCCGCGATTGGATCGGCGGTGGAGTCTGTTGGTTGCGGCCATTGTCAGCCTGCACGTGCTGCATGTGCCGTATTGGTATGTCGGCATCATGGGGTGGCACTATGTCTTCGAGTCCGCGCCGCTGTGGTGTCTGATTCTCGGCGGCACCACCAGTCTGTTGTTTGCCGACTGGAAGCGCCGGGGCCAGTTCGGCCTGCCGATCTGGTGGTGCTCGCTGCTGGCGATCAGCGTGGCCGGGGTCTATCTGGCTCCGGCTCAACTGTGGACTTCGCGCTTGCAGCGCGGCCTGAACTCGTTGGAGTTCCCGCGTCAGCGGCACGCCGAACTGCGGCAGTGGGTGGAGGATCGCGTGGATCTCCGCCCGGCGCTGGTGCTGCTGGAACAGAAAGACATCATCGGTGCCCCGTTGGATTTGGTGGTCAACGAACCGGGTCTGACGTCCGAGTTACTGCGGGGTCGATACCGTCCTGGTGTGACGGACATCGCCCGGATTCGCCGCGATTTTCCGGATCGCCACCTGTACGTCGCGTGCCCCGAACGATGGACGATCCGGCGGATCGAGTGATCACGCGGTGGAGGATGGGCACTCTTGCCCGTCTCTTGTCGTCGGCATCCCGGTCAATTCCAGAGCGGACGGCCAAGAGTGGCCATCCTCCGGCGGTGAAATGCAGAACGGGCTTGTTCCGAAAATCAGAACAAGCCCGTTTCATGAAGCAGTCGCTCGATGTGGCCCTCAACTAGGGACAGGCAACACCAGCCGCCCGTGACAGAATCACGTGGCTGGCTTCGGAGCGGTTTCAACCGGTGGCTTCGGCGCTTCGGTGGCACCAGCAGCGGCCGGAGCCGTCGCGGTGCAACCGGCGGCGCACGGAGCCGCAGCACAGCAGGTCGGAGCCGGAGCACAGCAGGCCTTCGGAGCGCTGCAGCAACGAACCCGAGCGGGCTTGCAGCAACGGACCTTGGCCTGACGGCAGCAGCTACGTGCTTCGGCGTCACCACCAATACTCAACACAACCGCGACCGCAGCAGCAGCCGCCCAACCAAACATGCGATTCATCCTGACCTCCCTCAATCCTAGACAGAGAAACAAACATGGCTGCCGACCCTCGGCATGCCCACCCCCGCAGCAGCACTATCCCTAGTCGTTATGCGGAGGATACTTTGGAAGACTGGGGGAACTGCTCCAAGTTTCCCTGTACCGAGGTTGCAGAATATCGGCGAGAATTCTCTTGTCAAACGAGTCGGGAAAGTTTTCCTAACCTTGAGGATTGGCGAAGATCCTCTCGGAGCGGGATTTTTGCGGGGGGCACTTGACGCATTACCGTCAAGAACCTCAGAAGTTGGTTCGTAGGCGAACGGCAGATGAAAGCCTACCGACATACAAGCACGATGCGCAAGCGAGCGTGTCTGGAAACGCACTCGCTTGCGCATCGTGCTTGTCTGCCTATTCCTGCCGCTCGCCTAACCAGAGATGCAATGAGATCACGGGGATTCATCCGTTCCGAGCCACGAGGATTTGATGATGAACAGTTCGGACCGCCGGCGAATTTGGGAATTTGCGGATTTCCACAGCGAGCCCGGTGATCGGCCGCTGCTGATGGGGATCGTCAATGTCACACCGGACAGTTTCTCCGATGGTGGCCGATTTCTGCTGACGGATGTCGCCGTCGAGCACGGCCTGCGATTGGTCGAGGAAGGGGCCGGAATTCTCGATGTCGGCGGCGAATCAACACGCCCCGGCTCTGAGACTGTGAGCGAAGAGGAAGAGATGCGCCGGGTGATTCCCGTCATCGCGCGGCTGGCCGAACGGACAACGATTCCGATCTCCGTCGACACGTCAAAATCCGCGGTCGCACGCGAAGCCCTGCGGGCCGGAGCACGGATCGTGAACGACATCTCCGGGCTGCGATTCGACGAACAGATGATCGACGTCTGTTTGGAATTCCCCTGTGGGATCGTCTGCATGCACATGCAGGGAACTCCCGAAACGATGCAGCGTGAACCGCAGTACACCGATGTCGTGGCCGAGATTAGCGGCTTCTTCGCGGAACGCCTGGACACCCTGGGCAAGGCGGGAATCGCCGCGAACCGGATTGCCCTCGACCCCGGCATTGGATTTGGAAAGACGGCCCAACACAACGTCGAGATCCTGTCGTCCATTCGCCAAATCCAGTCACTGGGCCGTCCCGTTCTGATCGGTCACTCGCGCAAGGGATTCTTGCAGAAGGTGATTGGCCGCCCGGTCGACGAGCGACTGTTCGGAACGATTGGCGTTTCGGTCGCACTGGCGCACCAACGGGTGGACATCGTGCGCGTTCACGACGTGGCCGCCAACCGCGATGCGATCACCGCGTTCCTGGCAATCGGACGATCATGAACCACGAACAGCACAGCCCGACCTCTGGCCGGAACCAAGGGATTCCGACAGAAATATTGGGGACAGAAAAATGAGATGCGTCATCCCGGACTTCTTCGCCTTCCTTCATCTTCCTGTCCCTAATCTTCCTGTCATCCTCGTCGTCTTCCTCAGCCCGAACGGCTTCGGTTTCCACGTCCGAGAATTTGTCGCGTGCCGCGCAAATTCAAAGCGTTAGTAGCACAGCGCGGCCGATGGTCGCCACCAAAAGTAGACAGGAAGATTTGAGACAGGAAAATAAGTTCCAACACCGACGATTCCGACAAGAGCCGGACAACGACGTGGGGCACGTTTCCAACGTGCTCCTCGACTCATGTCGGACACATCAACACCGCGTTTTTCGGCCTGGTTCAACCAAGGTGACAGCCACTCAGAAGACCCCCTCACCCTCTCCCCCGCAAAGCCGGAGGAGAGGGGACAAGAGAAGACCTCTGATCCCCAACCCACCGCGTCTTGAACCATGCCCGTTTTTCGTCTCGCATCTTCTTGTCGCAAATCTTCCTGTCGATCCGATTTCATTCGCGATGATTCGCGTGATTCGCGAGTCCGCCTTCAAACTCATCAGCAACCTTGGATCTGGCGGGCGGTGACGGGTTTGGTTAGAGTGCTCCGCGTCCCGTTTCGGAACTGGTCTGAAATCTGTTTCCCAACAAGGAATCGCCCATGCTTCGATTGCTGTCGTTCGTGTCGTTCGTGTCGTTCGCGTGTCTGATGATGACGGTGTCGTTTGCCGAGGAAGCCAAGCCCGCGGCCAAAAAGGTCGACGTTGGAACTCAGGCGCCCGAGTTCAAGATCAAGGATGCCAACGGAAAAGAGATCGATCTGGCCGAGTTGACCGCCAAGGGGCCGGTGCTCGTCCGGCTGACCTGCGGCTGCTCGGGCTGCGACAAGGAACTGGCGTACTTCCAAGAGATTCACGAAGCATACAAGGGCAAGGGACTGACCTCGCTGGCCATCTTCCGCGAACCCGATTCCAAGGTCGCCTCTTACGTTCAGGAAAAGAAGCTGAACATGCTGTACGCCGTCGACAGCAAGGGCGAAGCCTGGAAGACGTTTGACACGAAGACGATGCCGACCAACTTCCTGATCGAAAAGGGTGGCAAGATCGTCTCCGTCGCCGCTGGTTGCGACACCACCGGCCTGCTGGCGAAGAAGCTCTCCGAAAAGGTCGCCAAGACCGTCAACACGGACGCGGTCGACGTGCAAAAGAAAGTCGTCGACGCCGCGAAGAAGTAATCGAACCGGGCAACATGTTTCTGAACTGGCCGACGCCAACCGCGTCGGCCAGTTCGTTTTTCACCCGTCGACATCGATCGCGCCGAGAGAAAGATTTCTGCGCACGGCGGCATGGCGGACCGGGTGAACTGTGTCGGGAGAGTGGGTCGCGCAGGACAGGTCTGTTGGACTGTCCGTGCCCGATCCGGACAGTTGGAAATCGTTGGATGTCCGTCCTTTGACTCCGTGGCAATTCGCTGGGATTCGGTGTTTAATCCTCGCCGGTTCGGCATCTGCTTTCGCGTCGTATTTGGTTTCGCACCGTCCCGCACTCTCACGCCTTAGGAGACCCTCCCGATGTCTGGCGACATTCAGAGCGTCCTCAATGAAACTCGCAGCTTCCCGCCTCCGGCGGATTTCACCAAGCAGGCTCACATCAGCAGTGAAGCCCAGTACCAAGAGATGTGGCAGCGGGCCAAGGATGATCCGGCCGGATTCTGGGGGGAACTCGCCCAGAACCTGCACTGGTTCAAGAAGTGGGACCACGTCATCCAGGGCGAAATGCCCGACACCAAATGGTTCGAAGGCGGCAAGATCAACGCCAGCGACAACTGCCTCGACCGACACCTGACAACGTGGCGCAAGAACAAGGCGGCGATCATTTGGGAAGGGGAGCCGGGCGACAGCCGCGTGCTGACGTATCAGGATCTGCACCGCGAAGTCTGCAAGTTCGCCAACGTGTTGAAGAAGCTCGGCGTGACGACCGGCGACCGCGTGACGCTGTACATGCCGATGATTCCCGAACTGGCGATCGCGATGCTGGCCTGTGCCCGCATCGGCGCGACGCACTCGATCATCTTCGGTGGCTTCAGTGCGGAAGCGGTCGCCGACCGGAACAACGATGCCCAGGCTAAACTGATCGTCACGGCCGACGGCGGCTGGCGTCGCGGCAAGGAAGTGCCGCTCAAGCAGGCGGTCGACGACAGCTTGGAAAAGTCGCCGACGGTCCAGCGGGTCGTCGTTGTGCGCCGCACCGGCACGCCCGTTCACATGGTCCCCGACCGGGACTACTGGTGGCATGACTTGATGTCCGACGTCGACGCCGATTGCGACGCGGTGGAACTCGACGCCGAACACCCGCTGTTCATCCTGTACACGTCGGGCAGCACCGGAAAGCCCAAGGGGGTGTTGCACACGACCGGCGGCTACATGCTCGGCACCATGATGACCTCGAAGTGGGTCTTCGATCTGAAGGACGAGGACACGTACTGGTGTACGGCCGACATCGGCTGGGTCACCGGTCACAGCTACATCGTGTACGGACCGTTGGCCAACGGTGCGACGACGGTGATGTACGAAGGGGCTCCCAACTGGCCGCACGACGGCCGCTTCTGGGAAATCATCGAGAAATACCGCGTCAACATCTTCTACACCGCGCCGACGGCGATCCGCGCCTTCATCAAGTGGGGCGACCAGTGGCCGCAGAAGTACGATCTGTCGAGCCTGCGGCTGCTCGGCTCGGTCGGTGAACCGATCAACCCCGAAGCCTGGATGTGGTATCACCGGATGATCGGTGGTGAACGTTGTCCGATCGTCGACACGTGGTGGCAGACGGAAACCGGCGCGATCATGATCAGCCCATTGCCCGGCATCACCGCGACGAAACCGGGAAGCTGCACAAAGCCGCTGCCGGGCGTGGTGCCCGACATCGTCAACAAGGACGGTGAGAGTCTGCCGGCCAACAGCGGCGGGTTGTTGGTGATGCGTCAGCCGTGGCCGTCGATGCTGCGCACGCTGTACGGCGATCACCAACGGTTCAAGGACACGTACTTCAGTTCGATCCCCGGCTGCTACTTCGCGGGGGACGGGGCGCGTAAGGACGCAGACGGATACATCTGGGTCATGGGCCGAGTCGACGACGTGCTGAACGTCGCCGGACACCGCCTGTCAACGATGGAAGTCGAATCGGCGCTGGTGTCGCATGAGCGGGTCGCCGAAGCGGCCGTCGTCGGCTATCCGCACGACCTCAAGGGGGAGGGGATCTGCTGCTTCGTGAGCCTGAAGAGCGGCGATGGGAACGAGCAACTGGAACGCGAACTGATCGCGCACGTCCGCAAGCAAATCGGTGCGCTGGCCACACCCGACAAGATCAAGTTCAGCGCGTCCCTGCCGAAGACCCGCAGCGGAAAAATCATGCGCCGCCTGCTGAGGGACATCGCCGCCGGCCGCGAATCCGCCGGCGATACGTCGACGCTGGAAGACTACACCGTGCTGGCCAAACTGCGCGAGCAGGAAGAGTAGTTATATTCCACGCGGTTAAACGACTCACTTTCGGCCGCGCGAGGTATAGGCAATCCGCGGCGAATGATTTGCCCATTGAAGCCTGAAGCGCCGGCGAAGGAAGACTTTGCTGGCACTTCAGGCTTCAATGCGCGGGTACGTTATTCTCCCGGAATTGCCTTGTTCCATCCCGGTCATCTCCGCTGCGGCGGTGCTCCCTCAATTCTGTCCCCGGCGAGAAGTGGTGCGGAACGACGCGCATCCGATTGCGAAGTCACGCGACAAACCAGCGACTGCTACCCCGAACAGGGTGTGTGAGAATTGTTGCGGCAGCGGCCCACATTGGGGAGAATCCCAGTCCGTGGTTCGGCTTGGACAGACTTCGGGCATGGTTCAAACTTGGGTCGCAGAGCCGCGCCCGTCAGGAAGCGGGTTTGATGGCGACTTTCTCCCTCGTCCCGCTTCCTGACGGGCGCGGCTCTGCGACCCAATGTGGCACGGACTTGAACCAGGCCAGACTTCGGTTTCGTCCGAAAGAGCGCTCGGAATGATTGATCGCTGTCGCGGCTGAGCGTGTTGCCCATGGCTCCGATGACGGGATGGGAATTGCAGCGTCCAAATCCGTTGCAAGGAGTGGATCATGGCCAGTGTTGTGGTGATGGGCCCCCCGGCCACCGGCGTCAAGTTTTCGCTTGCCATGCAACAGCGTGAGTTTGTGATCGGGCGATCGGGCGTTTGCGACATCCCGCTCAACAAACGTTCCATCTCGCGGGAACACGCCAAAATCTTCGCGCGGGGGGGCGAGTACTTCATTGTCGATCTGGACAGCAAGAACGGAACATTTCTCAATGGTCGGCAGATTCTGGGCGTCGTGAGACTCAAGGATGGCGACCGCATCAGTCTGTACGACGTACCGCTGGTCTTCAATCTGTTTGACGAGGCAAATCCCCCGTCAAGCGGGTCGATGCCGGTTGTCGGCGACCCGGCGGTTCCCCAGCGCGACAATCAGTCACCAACCCAGGTCCGCGCCAGGCTCGACAATGTGCTGGATATCGTCAACCAACTGGGGAGCAGCCTGGACGTGGATGTCATTCTGCCCAAGGTGCTGGACATTCTTTTCCAAATG
The DNA here is from genome assembly GCA_043732205.1 of Schlesneria sp. Lineage (GTDB taxonomy): Bacteria > Planctomycetota > Planctomycetia > Planctomycetales > Planctomycetaceae > Schlesneria. The sequence continues at coordinate 16,387 of JAYTIB010000072.1, forward strand.
TTTCCGCAGGCGAACAATGGCGAAATCCTCCTTGTCGATGCCGATGGGGGTTTGTCGCCGCGCGCGACAAAGCACGGTCGCCAGGCGGACAGTGCGGTGCTGACTTCCTTGCATCACGGTCACCGTCTTTCGCGCAAAGCCCTCGAAAGCGCGGTTCCGCTCATTGAGCACACGGGTGAGGCCGGCGGTGATTCGGTTTTCGAGTCGAGTTTCTCCTCCTCCATCAGCGTGCCCATCATCGGACCGACTCGGAATCCGTTGGGAATCATCATTCTGGAAACAGACCTGCCCGATGCCCGATTCACCGACGAGGATCTGAGCCTGGTGAGCGGCGTGGCACAGATTTCGGCACAGGCCATTGGCTACGCCCGCGCCCACGAAGTGGTGATCGAGCATGAACTGACGCGGCACCACCTGCAAACGGCCCGCGAAATCCAACTGCGAATGCTCCCTCGCGACAGTCCGCACGTTGAGGGGTATTCGTTTGCGCAGTACTACTGCGCGGCGAAGATTGTCGGTGGTGATGCGTACTGTTACCACA
>JAYTIB010000073.1:0-2463 GCA_043732205.1 Schlesneria sp.
ACTCCTGCAATCGTGGCTGAGTATGCCAACGTGCTGAGACGGCCCAAGTTCGCCTTGGATCCTGCGCTGATCGAGAAGTGGGCTGAATTGCTGGAGTCGCGGGCGGTCGTTGTTGAGGACTCGCCGGTCCACGTCGAATTGCTGCGCGATCCAAAAGACGCGCCGATTCTGGCGGCAGCGTTGGCAAGCAATCCCGACTTCCTAATTACGGGTGATCGCGACCTGCTCGATATCCGTGACCGGTTGCCCGTTCGAATCGTCACCGTGGCGGAGTTCGCCGCCGAGTTTCAGATCGTTTGAACGACCTGACCCCTGACCTCACATCTCAACGAGGAATCGCCGGATCGCGTGGTTGACCGCGTCGGGCTGTTCCATTGGGGCCATGTGGCCGGCGTTGGGGATGAGGGCGAAGTGGGCGTTGGGGATGGCATCGGCGATGGCCTTCATTTCGGCGGGGGGTGAGATCGCGTCGTGCTCGCCGCAGAGGACGAGCGTCGGGAGGCGAAGCGTCGGCAGTAATGAAGAAACATCGGGGCGGACGGACATGCCTCGGTGAGCCGCCGCGATGGCGATCGGGTCCGAGTTCATCACCATCTGTCGGACGGCGGCGATGGCGGCGGGACAGTGCTCGGACGAGCCGGGAGCGAACAGTTTGGGCATCATCCCCCACGCGACGACTTCGGGGCCTTCTTTGAGCACGATGTCGGCCATCTTCAACCGATTGGCCGCCGCTTCGGGCGAGTCGGCCGCCGCGCGCGTGTCGCAGACGATCAGTTTCGCGACGCGCGCCGGATGTCGCTGGACGAACTGCCACGCGATGTAGCCTCCCATCGACAGGCCGCAGAAGACGACCGGCCCTTCGACCGCGAGGGCGTCGAGCAGCCCGGCCAGATCGTCGGCGAACTGTTCCATCGACACTGAGTAAAGCGCGCCGTCGGTCCCTCCAAACCCGCGCAGGTCGGGTGCGATCACGCGATGCGTTGTCGAGAACTCGTCGATCTGCGCCCGCCACATCGTGTGGTCGAGCGGAAAGCCGTGAACGAACAACATCGCCGGCCCGACGCCCTCATCGGCCACTCGAAACCGGACGCCCGAAACTTCGATGGTTCGCAACATAGTGTTCGTTCCTCGACTGGGTAGCTGAGTTCGCAAGAACTCAGCCCAACTCACCATCAAGAACTGAGATCTTGCGAACTCAGCTACAGTGCGATGAACAATCCGGCTTCACGGACGGGACTCGCCATCACCGGGGCCGGCGAAATCCGCGACCGTCTGCCCGATGACAAGCCCGTCAACGTTGTGGAAATGCCGGTCGAATGTGAAGAGCGCGAAGTTGTGTTGCAGAGCGCTGGCGGCGATCCACATGTCGTTCTGCGGAATCGGAGTCCCTTTCGCCGAAGTTCGCGGAAGATCCCCGCGTAAAGTTCGGCGGTGTCCGAGTCAATCTCCAGGACTCGAACCGATTGGGTGTCCAGGAACTCGTCCAGTTCATATCGGTTTGTCGCGGCTCGCGTGCCTGCCTCGAAGCCACCGAACAGTTCGCCGAGCACCACCACGTTGATCGCGACTTCCTTCGCGTGATCGAGCAGTCGAGTGGCTTCGGCATGCCCCTTCTTGAATTCCGAATAGGCGTTGGTGTCGAGCAGAATCGCCCTCACTTCCAGTCCTCCGGTTCGATGCGGCGAGTCCACTCGGTGGCCGCGTAAAACTCTTCGGCCTCCTTCTCGGTCCATGTGCCTGCAAGGCGGAGAAGAGCGTCATGACGGGCCTGCGCATTGTCCCCAACCTCTGTGGCGTCGGCGTGCGCCTTCACGACAAGATGCACTGGCGTGTCAGGCTTCAAACGAACCGGCTGTGTTGGTCGAAAGACTTCGCCGTCAAACGTCGCTTCGATCTCTAACGAATCCTGTGACATTGGTTTTCTCCGTTGCGTGCCGGGAGAGAGTGTAGTCCCTGATGCGGCTGTCGAACAGACCCGCCCCGCGTGCCTGAGTTGAGAATCGTTCGGCATTCGGCGAACATGGCCCGCTGCCACGCGCAGGTTAAGAGCAGCAGCGTTGAACCTCATCTGGGCGTGGATTCTCCACGGATTCAAAACGGATAGACCGCAACATGGTTGTCGAACGACTGAGCAAGACCTGGTTCAATCTCGTCCACGGGCGAAACATCGTCTACAACCAGTGCTGGGAGGATCCGCGGCTCGATCGGGTGGCCCTGGAGCTGACTCCGCAAGACCGCGTCGTCGTCATCACGTCGGCCGGATGCAATGCGATCGACTACGCCTTGGCGGGCGCGGGCCATGTTCATGCAGTCGACATGAATCCCAAGCAAAATCATCTGCTCGACCTGAAACTTATCGGCGCGAAGCAGCTTGATTACGAGACATTCTGGAAGCTGTTCGGCAAGGGGTGTCTCCCCGAATGGAAGGATGTCTACCAGCAGTCCCTCCGCCCGCATCTGACG
>JAYTIB010000074.1:0-6552 GCA_043732205.1 Schlesneria sp.
GGCTTGTCGAGATGCACGTGCTTGCCGGCATCGACGCACGCCTCGGCATGCCCCAGCAGATGCCGCGGCTCGGTCTCCACCGCCACCGCCTGCAATCCGGGGAGGTTCAGCAACTGCTCGACCGACATCCACGGCAGATCCTTGTAAGCCGCCTGCCGCTCGGCCACCCGCCGCAGCGTTTCATCGGGCTCGGCGATCCCGACGACTTCGTACTCGTCGGACTTCCGGTAGACCTCCATCTTCCCGGACGCGTGCGCGTGTCCCGTTCCAATCTGACCGATCTTGATCTTGGGCATGAGTCCTTCTTCCTTTGTGAAGCGTTAGTCCCGAATCAAGTCAGATTTGGGAGTGCTCCGGCTTGACGGAGCTTTGGATTGCGGCTCGGCCGCTTTCTTGGAATCCGCGACATCTATTTCGAGCGACTTACCAAAGCGGCTTCTCCGCAATCCAAAATTCCAAAGCTCCGTCAAGCCGGAGCACTCCCAAAGTTGAATCGCTTTCTTGAGCGTCAGAACCATTGATAGGCGTACTCGTGAAACTCGTTGAGTGCCGCGCCTCGCCGGCCGGCATCCTCGTCGTTTTCCCATTGCGGACTGGCGGAGCGGAGTTGGTCGAGCAGGCGATCCTCCGCCAGTTGATACGCCGACCATCCTTGTTCGCGCCGCTTGGCCGCGTCGATTTCAGCGCGGGACAGCTTCTCGGCCAACAGCGCGCGGATGCCCCGCCGGATGATTCGGTCCTCACAATGGATCAGCGGCTCCAGCCGCAGGAATCCCTCGGCGCTCGTCGGATGCACACTGATCTGCACACTCGGCGCGGGATCACCCGCCAGGATTCGGCGCACGTTGTATTCATTCACGAACGCGTCGACCGGCAGCACCGCGTACAGGTAAGCGGCGAATGTGACCGTCCACAACTGGCGGCGGATCAACCAGACGAATTCGTAATTGCGCGAGATCTTCCTGAGCACCAGCAGGAATCCGCCGACCACCGAGGCGACTCCGAGCAGCCCGATGACGCGCATCCGGGTCATGCCATTGAAGCCGACATAGATGAACAACCGGTTGAAGACCGCCACCGCCAGCAGCAGATTTTCGATCGACCAGATCCACGACAACAGCCGCAACCGGGCCAGCCGCGGGTCATCCAGGATCCGGCCACGGAAGATCACCGACAACAACAACGTCGCCAGCCCCAGCGCCACCGTCAGCCAACCCGCTCCTTCATGGGCGTAGCCCGAATAGTAAAAACCCTGCGGAAACACGCGAAACCACAACGTCCGGAACTCGAACACCAGGTACACCGCGAACAGGCCAATGACCATCACCAGCGTATTGCGGAACGCTTCGTACAACGGGGCGTTGGTCGTTTCAACCGAGACCTCCACCGCCTCGCCGGCCATGCTGACCTGCTTCACATCCGGCCTCAGCAACCCGACCGCCACCCAGCCGGTCCCGATGCAAAACAGGAATTCGGTCGGGTGGAAGTTGTCCAGCCATCGCTCCAACGCCTCGACGATCCAAGTCAGCCCGCTGTTGAACGACTTCACCAGATCGGGGTTGGCCAGGACAAAGATGGCGCCGAACACCACCAGCGTGATGATCGGCAGCAGCACGGCAAACCAGTTCGCGCGCAGAAAGTTGGGACTGAACCGGGCGAGTGCCCGCGCATAGTGGTGCAGCCCGCGATGCCCCGCCGAAATCAGGTGTGCCGCGAACACGACCCCCTGCAACACATGCGGACGCAATCCCGACAGTCCCATGGCAAACCCGCACAACAGGGCGAACCCGGCAATGACAGCCGACGACGATCCGCACCAGACCAGCCGCATCGACGTCAGTCCCAACAGGGGTGCCAGCAGCCAACCGCTCCGATGGAACCGCCGTTGAACCAGTCCCAGCCACAACAGCAGCGGAGCAATCAGGAACAACAGTCCCAGTCCGGCGTAGCCCTGCCCGCGATAGATGGTCACATCGCTGAGAACGACGATCAGCACGAGCGCGATCAATTCACGGGCGACAATCGGCGGCTGTTCGAGGGGGATCACCGCTGACCTGGCGGATCGATAGTCGTCCGACAGCGATGCAAATCGTTCTTGCATCAATGTCGGTCGCTCGTCCACTGGAAACAGCGGATCATTTTCAGAGGTTGTGGAACCGGCCATCGGCAGTCCTTTCCGTGACGGGCGTTGCTGGGGAGAGGATGACCGATCGTGGCCGGGGCTGCCAGTGTCCGGCAGCCGCAAGCTTGCGGGTCGACTCGTCGATCGACCCGAGCGCAACGGGGGTGGAATCGTCGGCGGAGCAGCACATTCGCACAGCGACAAGTCCCGTGTGTGAGCAGCCACAATTCCGGCTGTTGGAGCGATCCACATGCGGGACTCGACTGATCGACTCACCGTGTGGTGCTGAATCGCGTGCCCCGATGTCAGACGTACAGGCCAGCCTTGCTTTCGTCCGCGCCCCGGCTATAAATGTCATCCGTCCAACCGGACCGGAGAGGTGGCTGAGTGGCCGATAGCACCGCTTTGCTAAAGCGGCGTGGGGGTCAAACCCTACCGGGGGTTCGAATCCCCCCCTCTCCGTTCGACTGACTGCCCATGAGCTGTAACCCTATGGCTCATGGGCATCTGCATTTCTGAGGTCTCCTCAGAGTTCCCCGTTTGTGGCGCTGTTTGTGGCGTTTTGTGGCGGGGGGAATCTCTGACGGAGGTCTCCATGTCAGTTCAGAAGCCGGTCCAGGAGCAGCAGTCAGCGTCTGCCAAACCAGTCCCGCGGCGCGCGTCGCGGCATTCGGATCAGTTCCGAATCGGCAGGGTCCAAGGCTACCTACGCGGCAGCGGCGTCGGCCACGCGTCAGCCCGGATCGCGAGGTCGCCCGGCAGATGGCCGCGCAGATCAATGGCCAGTTGGAAGTCGGGGCTCCGGCGGCGTTGTCGTTTGAGCCGATCTCGCTGGTCGACCTGCGAGATCGCTGGCTTTCGCATCACGAGCACGTCTTGCGCTCCTCTGTCTCCTCGGTCTGCCGGTACCGGACGGCGACCGAGCACCTGCTGCGGTATGTGCAGTCGGTGAAGCCGGTCAAACTCGCTTCACATTTCCATACGAGCCACGCCGAAGACTTCGTGCGCTACCTGCGGACGATCCGGGTGGCTCCCAACGGCCATCTACATTCGGCCAAGCGTCCGCTCATGGACAAGGGGATCCAGTACATCCTCGAAACTTGCCGGACGCTGTTTACCTACGCCATGAAGCGCCGCCATCTCTCTCCCTACGCCGAGAATCCCTTTACCGCATTGGAACTCGGACGTCTGCCGATCGAACACGTGCGGAGCATCGTGTTGCCAACCTCCGATCAACAGGTGGCGCTCTTGAAGGCCTGCGACCACTGGCAGTTTCCCGTGTTTCTAACGTTGATGCTTACCGGACTGCGTCCGGGTGAACTGGTGCATCTGCTGCTCCCCGAGGATCTCGACTTCGAGCGGCGATTGTTGTTCGTGCGGAACCGAGTGAAACTCGACTGGCAGGTGAAGACCCGCAACGAACGGGCGATTCCGCTGGTACCGTGCCTGGCGAAGGTTCTGCAACAACTGGCAGGGGACCGGCGTCGTGGTCCAGTCTTCCTGCGACAGCGATTTTGCACCGACAGAATGCCCTCGTGGTCCGGCATTCCAGCGGCGGAAGCTGAGTTGACCCGGCGCATCCAACAGTGCGAGCTGGAAGCTGGCGAGACCATTTCCAGAACTGAGCGGTCACGGTTGGCACGGACGCTGTGGACGGAGATGGGAATCGTGAAAACCGACCGGATCCGCACGGAGTTCATGCGACTGACCAAGGTCATCGGCCAGTCTGATCTGACAGCCCCCAAGACACTGCGCCACTTGTTTGCGACGGCTTTGCAGGATGCCAACGTCGATCCGTTGATTCGCAATGAATTGATGGGACATGCTCCGGCGAGTGCAATCGGCGGTAACAGTCTCGGCATGACGGCGAACTATACGCACACGCGGCTTGATACCAAACGGCGTCAGTTGGAAGCGGCCTTCGAACAGAATCCAATCACGCGCATCGCCAGCGAATGGCTCGACAAGAAATGAAGTGATTCCGAATTTCGGCTGGTGACAAATTCAGATGTTCGTCACATGTGCCTCCAGACGAAACGCCAGCTCACGAGCCAATGATTCGGGAAGAGGGATTCTCTCTGCGAGGGCTTCTGTGCTCCGTGTATCGGTACGAAAGTTCTCACCCATGACGACGCTGAACCAGCGTTCACGATCCATGACGACGCGGTACTGTTTTTCGTCCTGTGTCTCGGCCAAGAATGGAAGGTAAACTCGAATCGACTTCCCACATTGTTCGACCTTGGCCCCGATGCGATCGACGCGGCCAGTGCGTTGTTCGAGTGTGCTGGGGTTCCAACACAGGTCGTGATGGATGACATAACGGCAGAAGCGATGCAGGTCGACGCCTTCGGCCATGACGTTGCTGGCCACGAGAATCTCCGGGAAGAAGGGGCTGTTGAATGTCAGCATCAGCCGCTGTCGTGTCTCCTGCTTCGTTGCACCGTTCACCAATCGGACGTTTGGCAATCGGCGCTCCGTCGTCCCCGTTTGAAATTCGTCTGCTGAGAACGAACTCAACGCTTCGTGGCCCACGATGTCACCCGTTTGGGTCGAGGCGATGGCATCCAGGAAAAGCTTCCGTTCGTCGTCGCCGCAACATCGTGCCAGGAAATCGAAGAACCCGTTGAGGATCGCACGCAGATTGAGCCCTGAGCTATCGTCGGCTCCGAATGCCTGCTCCACCATCGCCGCATCCAAGACGTCGTTCTCCAGCGAAAAGTAGCGAACCAGAAACGACGGCGTACGAATGAAGCGCCGACACACCTCCTGAACGCGGTCGCGATGATCGAGAAGGACTGAATAGCCCGCCAACAATTTGTCGACCTCTGCGGCACAGGCGGTACGCGCCGGTGAATCAACGTCAAAGAAGCGATTCCCCATGCGAGTCAGCCGTTCAGCAACTTCCTCAGGAGCGCACTGCATCTTCTCGATTGCCATTCGCCCAATCTCTTCGTGCAGTAATCCGGAGATGACATGCCTCAATGTTCGACCCGTAGCCACGAAATGGCAGAATACGAGGACTTTTTCTCCGGATCGCCACGCTGCCAAGACACGCTGAGCCGTCGCTTCGATCTTGGGATGCGTCGCAGACGCGTGCAGAGAATCGTGAGGCAACGCCTTTTCGAGTTGCTGCAGGTACCACTCACAGGTTCCCTCGGCATGCACCGGCTGTTGAATTTGGTCGTCGTCACCATCCGTTGCGTGCTCGGGGCGTTGCCTGGTGTCTCGGAAGGCTTCGTAACTGGATGCCAATCCCTCCGCAAAAACAGGACGAGACTCTGGATTGCAGGCAGTGGCGCGAACAGCGAGCAAGAACGGCATCAAGGCTTGATCTGACACTTCCAAGCCAATCTCAGGACCACCATTTGAATCAAGCGTGATCGCAGCTCCCACGAGCCGTTCGCGACGTGGTTGCCCCCGAAACCATCGGGGTCGGAGATGACGCAAGACCCACGGTCGCAACTTGGATTCTGCGGCCCGCATCCGGTCGAAAGTTTTCTGATAGCTATTCTGGATTCGCTCCGCCACCGTTGACTGTGGACCGTGGTCTCTCAGCCGGCTCCACCATTCCTCAACATCGACCGATCCGGAGTCCGTTTCGAGATCCACAGGACGCAACGTTCCCCACGCCGCTTCCAAATTGAGCGCCGCATGTTGTGCCTCGTCGAGGCTGAGTCGCAGATCGTCGAGCTGTTGCTGAAATCCCTGTTTTCCGGACGGCGGTGCAGTGGCGGCATCCCATGCGACTGCATTGAACCGCTCCAACACGGAACACAGTTCGGAATGCCCGAGTTGGAACGGAGTCGCCGTCAGAAACAACATTCGCTCGAAGACGTGACCGAGAGCACCCTTGGCAATTTCCTCCGCGTCGTCTGCCGCTTCCTGGCAGCGGAACAGGCTTGCCAACTGGGTGTCGTCGTTTTTGAGATGGTGCGCTTCGTCCATCACCAACAGGGGCAGCCGAAACGTGAGTTGTGCCAGGCATTGCTTCCAGACATCCTTGATTTGCTCATTCAATACTCGTCTGGCGTCCGTCACACGCTGAACCCAGGACGCAGACTGTCGCTGCGGAATGCTCTGAATGGCCTCATACACCGGTGACAGTTCGAGATCACGCAGAGCATCGGCAATGGCCTGTGGTACTGGATCGTCGTCAGTTTCCTTGTCGCGGTCGCCTTCAGGGTCAATTCCGTGCTGTTGTAGGATGCCCAGCCACTGGTCGGGCTGCTTTTCGAGCAGCAATTCCCAGATGTCCGGGCAGCGATTCTCGACCCATCCCAGCCCCAGCAGCCTTCCGGCACAGCGGGAGAGCGCTCTCCGAATCGCTGGGGCATCTCGCTTGTACCGCAACGAACGCTGAATCATTGCCAGCTTGACCCAACCATCGGTCAACCCGCGATGCATCGCTCCATGCGTCAGGAAGATGATCG
>JAYTIB010000075.1:0-6551 GCA_043732205.1 Schlesneria sp.
GACGATTCGAGTCCATCGTGATCCGCACCGTCATCGCCCCCACACTCTGGCGAGCGTGGCGACATGTGTCGCGCAGCGTTCATTACTTCACACCTCGCGTGGTGATCGAAGTTCACCCCCTTGGCGACAGCGTGATCGATCATGTCGTAGAGGTATTGCATCCGTTCTTCCTTCGGCAGGAAGTTGACGCGAGCCATCTCCTCACCGAACGCGCGCACGTGGAAGTCGTATTCGATCTCACGAATTCGCGCGTAGTCTTCGGATGAAAGTGGAGCCAGTTTAGGAAGTTCAGGGATCATCAGAAGGATTCCTTCGATTTCTCTCACGCACATTCTGAGTGCTGCCGTAGCTCTCATTCGCCTCATCGCAAGTTGATTCAAGGTTCTCACTCAGCACTATTTCTTCTTGCCCGCTTTCTTCCCATTGCCTCGGTCGGGAGTGACCGCTCGATTTGGGTCGTAGTTGGGATTCGTCGTGGGGAGCTGAGCATCGACGGCGACGAGGTATTTGTCGAGCCTCGCCCTAAGTTGCTTCGTTTCCGAGGGCCTTTTTCCCGCGAGGTCGTCCCGTTCGCCGATGTCTTTCGAGAGATCGAACAGCAGGTCGCGGTTGTCTTCATAGAAGTGCAGCAGCTTCAGATCCCCCAGCAGGATCGCCGAGTGCGGTGTGTCTCCCTGATAGTGCGGAAAATGGAAGACCAGTTCCTCGCGAGGCCGCTTCACGTTGCCGTTGCCGTCGTTCGTCAGCAGTGACGCAATGCTGCCTCCCTCGATTCCTTTGGGGAGCGTGTTTGCGGCGAGGCCGGCCCACTCGCAAAACGTCGGGAAGAGGTCGTAGCCGACGACCCGCGTGTGGCACCACGAGTTCGCTTTCAATCCCGGACCGCGCACGATGAGCGGGACTCGGATGCCGCCTTCCCACATGCCCCCCTTGCCTCCGTTCAAGACTTGTCGGCCGCCCGCCGCGCCGTTGTCCGACATATAGATGACGTAGGTGTTGCCGGCCAGTCCGAGCCGCTCGATCGCCTCCATCACCTGGCCAACTCCCGTGTCGAGGTCTTCGGTGATCGCGGCCGTCGCAATGCGTCGGGCGATCGCGCCCGGGACCAGTCGTTCGTACTTCGCGAGCGTCGCCCTGTTCGCGTTCTCAGCCGCATGCAGCGCGTTCCACGAGAGTTGAATGAAGAACGGCTTCTTCGCCTTCGAGTTCTTCTCCATGAACGCGGCGGCCCGGTCGGCCATGCCGAAGATATCGACGGGATTCGGGTCGTGGAACTTGAACGCGTTCTCGTTGCCGGTGTCGCCGTCGTGTTCGTCGTAGCCGTGCTGACCAGGACCGCCACCGCTGATGTGCCACTTGCCGTAATGAGCCGTCGCGTAACCCGCCTTGTGCAACAACTCGGCGATCGTCGTCTCATTCGCCGAGAGGCTCTTGATGAGTCGCGGTTCGATCAACTTGTGAGCGTTCTCCGGCGGAGCGGCCTTCGTCCAATGCAACGCGGCGGGACTCTTCCCCGTTTGCAAACTGATCCGCGTCGGCGAACAGACCGAAGCCGGCGCGTAGCCCGCCGAGAACCGCATCCCCTGTGCCGCCAGCTTCTCCAGGTTGGGCGTGTGAAAGATGTCGCCCCTCGATCCCGGCACATCCGGATGCATCGCGACGGAGAGGCCGCTCCAACCCTGATCGTCCGACAGCATGAAGACGATGTTGGGACGCTCCGCCGCGACGCACAGTTTCGCGATCAGGATCAATAGCACGGAGAGAAGAGGTTTCACTTGTGGGCCTTTCGGGAGGGCCAGCTTGGCGTCGATGTGAATATCGCTTCACACGTCAGATTCACTCGACGACCCGAAACACGTCATTTCTTTTGATGACGAACGGATTCGGTCCGCTGCCGAATTCGAGGTGGCAGTCGAAGAGGACTCCGACTGCGGCGTCGGCGGGGATTGTGATCTCGGCCGTGACGACGTTTCCCGTGCGAGAGATCTTCGTCGCGTCGAACGGACCGATCTGGACCCAGCTTGGTTTGTCGGTCGGCAGCGCGCGGCGGGAGTTGGCCGGAGTCAGTTCGAATTGGATCGAGTGCGACTTGCCTCGCGCGGCCGTGCCGGGACGAACGGCCGCGACGACCTGCTCCATGCGCGTCCCCGGCTGCGTGTTGTCCGTGATCGCGCCCGTGCCGGCGCGGTTCAGGCCGCGATTGTTGGACGGCTCAACGACGCCCGCGTAGCCGCCGAGGATGTACGGGAACCGGCCCGGCGTGACGTGATAGTGGTAGCCGCGCTGCTCGTCCTTGTGTCCGTTGCAGACATCGAGCGCCCGGTCCCCCTTCAGATCCTTCGCCATCACACCCGCCTCTTCGTGCGGTCCGTACAGCGGGAAGCCATCCCACGCGAAGCCGATGATCGGCGAGTGCTGCTTGCCGTCGTCGGCGAACGGCGATTTCACGCAGGTCGGATACTTGTGGTAGTGATAGACACCGGTCTGCTGAGGATGCCCGCAACACGAGTCGAGCCAGACTTCCGAATAGCCCTCGACGGCGTTCTGTCCGCCCATCTCAAACGGGTTGAAGAAGACGACGCCGTTCAGCGCGGTGCCGATCGGCCCCATCGGTGCGCGAGTGATCGTGTCCGCCAGCTTCGGTTCGAGCGGCAGCCGGAACGTGAAGTTCTGCACGCGAATGGAATTCGGGTTGCCGCTGTTCGGAAAGACGGCCGTCGGATGATTCGGGTAGCCCTGACTCTCGATGATCAGGAACCGCCCGTCGTGGCTGACCTTCACATTGTCGATGCCGTCCTTGTTCGAGTCCTTCGTGTGGTACGAGAACAAGTCCACGAACCGCTCGCCATCGCGATGAAAGTAGACCGGCTTGGCACCCGCTTTTTCCTGGACGAACCACCGCCCGCCGATCGGCTTGAGGTCGGCGGCAACCGGCTGATCACCGCCCTGTGCCGGGTGCCCAGCCAACGTGAACCACGCCGCGGCGAACAACACGCTGCCGATCACAGCCACTGAAAAGTTCTGTCGCACGGACCTGACCCCTGTTCCAAAAGGAATGAACGAACCACCAATCGAAGACGCCCCGCGAAGACTCCGGCCACAATCAACCCCGGGTTCGCCGGAAAGTTTCCCGACTCCCATCCGCCGAACAACAGGTTGAAAACCCGGCTGATTCTGCGCGATTCCCAGTGCCCAGTCCACGAACGGTCGTTCGGCGTTGTCCCGATCACACACGGTTCGATCACGGCCAGGGCGGATTCCGCACGCACGTCACATTTCCGAGCCGATTGTCTTGCGAACCGCGATTCGAGGTGGTATCCGTCGCCTCGCCGTGGGACGAGGCGATCATCACCATCACCAAGGCGTTGCCGTTCTGTCGCCGGGTGGCATGACGTTGGGCAGTCCGCGGGGAATCGACGACCAATGACGTGGGACGGATTTCCAATCCGTCCGTCAACACGCGACGGATTAAAAATCCGTCCCACGGGTCATTCATTTCCCGCCGACTGCCTTGGCGACGATCGAGCCGCAACCGTGTCGCCGGCTGTTCGGGTGGACGTTGAATGATCGGGGAGTGGCTTCATGAAGTTCCTGGTGACCGCGGGAAACACGATCACGTTCATTGACCGCGTTCGCTGCATCACGAACGTGTTCACGGGCCGGACGGGAGCCAACCTGGCGGGGTTCGCCGCCTCGCAGGGACACAGCGTCCATCTGCTGACATCGCATCCCGAAGTCGTGACTCCGATCGTGGACGGCCTCGGTGATCTCAAGGACCGGCTGACGATCGAGACGTATCAGACCTTCACGGACCTTCAGCGGGCGCTCGAAGCGCATGTCACACAGGTTCCGTACGACGCGATCATCCATTGCGCGGCTGTCAGCGACTACGACTGCGCGGGGGCATACGCCACGTCACCCGAGACCCGCTTCGATCCGGCAACGTCGACGTGGCAGCATGCCGAGCCGGGAATCCCAACTCTTGTCAAACAGCAGGCCGGGAAGATCAAGAGCACCGAGAAGGAGCTGTGGCTGCGACTCGTGCAGACACCCAAGCTGGTCGATCAGATGCGCACCGCGTGGGGCTTCCGGGGAATCCTAGTCAAATTCAAACTCGAAGTGGACGTGTCGGACGAACAGTTGCTGGTTGTCGGAGAACAATCGCGCTGTCAGTCGGCCGCCGATCTGATGGTCGCGAACACTCTGCAGGGGATGAGTGACTGTGCCTGGCTGGGCCCGATCGACGGGCAGTACCAGCGCATCGATCGAAAGGATCTGGCGGAACGAGTGATCCGGTCGGTGGAACAGATTGTCGGCGAGCGGGCCACCGAGGCCAGGAACGATTCGACTCGCTGAGTGACCCCGGCCCAGATCTATCAACGCCCGAGGTCTGAGAGTCGGAGCGAAATCAGGGCTGTGGTTTTGCCGCGTCCGTCGTGGCGGGCTTGGCCGCGTCCGACGCGGGCTTCGCGTCGGTGGCGGGCTCTGTCTTCGGCTTCTTGTCATCCGGGACGGCGGGACTCGTCACACTGGCGGCGGGGCGGCGGTAGTCGATCGACAACGATCCTTGCAGGCGGATCGGGCCCGCTTCCGTCAGTTCCATGTCGACCAGCACGTTGGTGTTGCCCGCGTGAATCTCACCGGTGGCGAGGAGCAGATCCACACCCCCCGTCAACCGGCCGCCAATCTTGGCTTCGTCGCCGCGCCGGGGCCGCAGGATGCCGCTCAGTTCAAAGGCCGCCGTCTGGGTTCCATCCGAGACGGTGCGGACCCCCAGGTACTGGTATCGGATGTCCGCCTGCGCGGGGACGCACATGCCGGGCAGGCCGATCAGCAGCGTTCGTTGCACGCGCAGCCGGTCGAGCGGCCGAAGGGGGCCGTCCGGAAGCGGAACCGAGAGCACTTCCACCGACTGCAACAGATGCTCACTGATCTCGTTCATGGTGCTCTTCAGGCTTTGTTCCACCTTGCCGCTTTCCACGCGGGAATTGACGACGGAGCCGTTGTCGGCAAATTCCAGCGTGGCACCGATCTTGAGCATGTTGTTCGCCAGTGGAACCCACTTCTCCTTGACGTTGACCGATTCCCCATTGACCCTCATGCCGAGCGACACCGAGGTGAACTTCCATTTCAGGGGGATGTCTCCATCCGGTCCCGTGGGTCTGAGGTAGGTGGGATTGGTGATGACCCGCACCTGCATCGAGTTGGTATCCGACTTCTTGCCGAACTGGACCTTGAACGTCGAGTCGTTCGTGATTTGCATCGGTGCCGCGGCACCGGTGGGGGGCTGGAACTTCATCGTGATCTCGCGCCGTTCGGCCGGGACGATGCGGGAGAGTCCCACGGCGGTCGTCCATTGCGGTTTTTCCAGTCCATCGACGTAGGTGACCCGCAGCCAGTGACTCACCGTGTCCTCGGGAAGCGGCTCGACGGGCACATCGCAGTTGGCATACGCGGTTTTGCCGTCGTAGGTGAAGTCCACCGTTTGGATCGCACGGTCTCCCGCGACGGGCTCGGGACGCGTGCCTGAAGCAGGCCGCGAAATTTTGGCGAGCGACCCGATCCAATGTTCGACCTGCAGATTCTTCACCCGCTTGAATGGATCGAGGACGGTGACCCGGATCGGGATGCGGATCTGGCCGTTTTCGATGATCGACGATTGTGTGGTGAAGCCGACGACCCGGCCGTTGAGCAACCGCGAGAGCTTGTCGACGGGTACGGCCATGTTGATCGTCGTTCCGGCGATGCCGCTGACCGCGATCCCCACCACCTCACCGCGCAGATTGACGACGGGGCCACCCGAGTTGCCGGGGCTGATGCCTCCATTGACCTGGATCTCGTTGAGTACGCCGGCGACCTTCCGCAGACTCGTCACACTGGTCTTGCCGACGGTGATGGCCTTGCCAAGCTGCCTGCCAAACGGAAATCCGAAGACGAGCACTTCCTGGGTTTCGACCAAGTCCGTCGTCGATCCCATCTTCAACGGCTCGGGCAGGTCTTCGGCGATGACCCGCAGTACCGCCAGATCGGCGTCAATGTCTCCGCCCGCGAACTTGGCGACCAGCGTCCTGCTGCCGGGCTCGCCACTGTCGATCACCGCGTCGATGCGCAGCGGAAGCCGCGCCTCCTGCCCCTGCAGTCCCACCACATGGGCGTTCGTGGCGATCAACCCCGGTTCCACAAACCAGCCGCTCCCTTCAACATCAGTGCCGCTCGCCAGCTTCACCTTCAAATGCACCGTGGCGCGCTTGATCTTCTTCAACACCGCATCCGGCAGCACTCCCTGCGCCTCGGCCGGCTGAACCATCCCCGGCAACGCGATTCCGACGACGAGCGCCAGTTGGCAAATCGTCGAGACAAGGCGATGCGAAGCAAGTCGGCAAGTGTTCACGAAGCGATTCCCTTGGCGCAGACATGGAGCGGAAGAAGGTGAGGTGCGGATGAACACGCTACCCGCGCCATCACGCCGATTCAACACGGGCCATGAACACGATCCCGCGGGGGGCCACGGCGCGGGCGTTCCTGCGGTTGGAATCGGCGACCGGGCAGGG
>JAYTIB010000076.1:0-2461 GCA_043732205.1 Schlesneria sp.
ACGAGCGCCGGCGTGTTCGGCATCACGCGGATCAGCCGTGAAAACTGCCCGAGTCCGGCCGACAATCGGGCCAGCGAGATCCCGGCGGCGATCGACACGATCAAGTGATCGCCCGTCACGGCGGACTTGAGTTCACTCAGCACCCCATCGACATGCTGCGGCTTGACGGCCAGAAACACGAGCGTGCTTTGGCTCAGCACAGCGGGTGCGCCCGCGACGATGGTGCCGCCCGTTTGACTGGCGAACTTGGTGGCCGCATCGGCGCTGACGTCGCAGGCGACGATGCGATCCGGCGAAATCACCCGCGCCTGCACAAACCCGCGCGCCAGTGCCGTGGCCATCTGGCCGGCACCGATGAATCCGATCCGTAGGTCAGAAGTGTTCACAGTGTGTCTCAAGAGTTGTTCGGAATCAGTCGTGTCTTCCCGTCGCTCGCCGCCCCATCGCCGGCATCGGTGAATCGCGATTTCGGAACGGGGTGGGAGTCAGCCCCCGGTTCTTCGGGCGTGAGCCCTGGTCTGGTGGTGGACTGGATTGAGCATACACCGGACGAGAGGTGGCGTCGAAGGCAGGCAGAGCCTCGTGCAGCCGACGGTGAATCGTTTAACCGCGTGGGCATCGCCCCGCGCGTGAGCGGTGATTCACGCTCAAAACGCGCGGGGCGATGCCCACGCGGTTAAACGAAAACATCTCATTCCCGCCCGCGGGCGGCATCAAAAAACAAGCCGGCTGGTTCCCGATTGGGAACCAGCCGGCGGGAGTGACGGCAGTCCGGGTCTACCGCCGTCACCTCAATCTCGTGACGTCGCCGCTGCCGGGCGGATGGCCACCGGCGGAGGCAACGTGGCTTCATCGTTCAATCGGAACGGACTCAGGATCTCATCGGGAGCGAACGGCTTCACCGGATGTCCCGCGGCCTGCCGCTTGCGGGCGATCGCATGGCTGCGCGCCGACACCTGCAAGAACTGCAGTCGTTGCTGTTCGGTGACGCCATCCAGCTTGTTGCCGATCAGTTCGATCCAGCCGGGATGCTTGGCCATCGCCTGGGTCATCAGGTGGGCGAACAACGTGATCTGCTTGAAATTGCGGTCGGCGATCGAGTGGCTGACGGGCGAGATCACCTTGGCCACGGTTTCCACCGCCACGGAAGGGAACTCCACGAACACGTCTCCCGTGTGAGTTCCGATGATGCGGCCGTCGGCCTCCTTGGCGAACGTCGTCTGCAGTCGCATCACGGCGCGGGCGACGATCGGCCGCGGCAGCAACGGACTCTTGAACGCACCGTCGCAATGGATCAGGGTCTCTGACGGCGACTGACGCAGGATCTGGATGTGCCCCACCGATCCGTCGCCCGCATCGGCGTCGAAACACCGGGGCTCGGTTTCCCTCAGTTGGAACTTCGAGATCTCCATCGCCCGCCACGTCGCCACGGCCACATCGGGATTGCGCAGGAAGTGGCCGTAGACGTCGGGGTCGACTTCAAACGCGAGCGTTGGCAACCGGCGAAACATCGCCACGTTGTTCAGGATGCCGTTGACCTTCGCCGTGGCCTCGGGTGTGAGTTCCCCCAGTGCCAAGTCGTTGATCGCCTGCTTGCGAACAGCGTATGTCGAAGTCCCCGGCTTGACGGTTAAAACGCCCAGCGTCTGAAACGCGGCGTCCAGCTCGCCCTCGCCCGCAAGAGCCTTCGTCGCGGCGGCCTCGGAGGCGTCGCGTGTTCCGAAAGGAGAGTCGGCGGCGAACGCGGCGCTTGTCAGAGCCAGTCCGCAGGCGGCTCCGGCCGACAGCGCGCCGCGCCACGAACCCGATCGTAAGAAACGAGTCATCCCGGTCCATCCCCCCTCGCCACCGCATCCATCACTGGACGAACGGCCACCGGCCCTGGAAACTTGGCACCCGTGACGTTCCGATTTGGCCGGTCAGCCTGGTTGTCGTTCGCCCACAATTTCCGATCGCGGTGAACGACGGTGACCGGTACACGAGGATTCATCGGCACAACCGTTGGGACCGGACCAGACATTCTATGTTCTCAAATTGGACCCGGCGGACGCTTCCGGTTGGCGACGCCAATCCCGCGAAAACAGCCTGAAAACTCCAGGGAAATCACCGAGATGCCTCAACCTCTGACGTCCCTCGCCCGACACGTTGCGGACCTGCTGACGCGGACGAACACACGCGTCGTGTTCGCCGAGAGTTGCACGGCGGGCCTGGTCTCGGCGACGCTGGCCCGCGTGCCGGGGATCTCGGAGTTTCACTGCGGCTCGGCCGTCGTCTACCGGTTGGACACGAAGACGCGCTGGCTCGGCATCAGCACTGACATGCTTCAAGTTCCCGGTCCGGTCAGTGATGAGGTCGCCCGCGCGATGGCGGTGGGTGTGCTCGAACGGACGCCCGAAGCGCGGTTGTCCGCGGCCATCACGGGCCATCTGGGACCGAACGCGCCCGCCGGTCAGGACGGGCT
>JAYTIB010000077.1:0-2457 GCA_043732205.1 Schlesneria sp.
CCGCGTGCGCTCCACGCTGACCGGCGCGGGGTTTTACGAGGCGATCACGGTGTCGCTCGTCAGTGAAAAGGAGCACGGCTTGTTCCGGCCGCGCGGCGACGTGCCGCCGCTGGCGATCGACCATTCGGACTTTCGGGAGACGAGTCTGTTGCGGCAATCTCTGGTCCCGAGCCTGCTCGGTTCGCGCCGCGCGAATGAACGGCGGGGGGCGTTCGGAGCACAATTGTTCGAGATCGCGACCGTCCACTTGTCCGCCGACAAATCGCTGCCGCACGCGCAGTCGGAACCGACGATGGTCAGCTTCGTGAGCGGCAAGTCGTTCGCCGAAGTGAAGGGCGTCGTCGAGGAGTTGGCGGCGCGGCTCAACCCGTCGGCCCAGGTGATCGCGCGGCCCTCGTCGATCCCGCAGTTCACTGAAGGACGCGGTGCCGAGGTGTTGCTGAACGGCCAGTTCTGGGGCTGGCTCGGAGAACTCGACCGTTCGGTCACCGATCAACTCGACTTGCGCGACCCGGTGACGATCGCCGAACTCGATCTGTCGGTGCTGGAGTCCGTCGCCGACATGGTGCCGAAGTTCAAGCCGCTGCCGTCGTACCAGGGTTCGTCGCGCGACCTGAACTTCGTGCTGGACGATCCGGTGACATGGAATGAACTCAACGTCGTCGTCCGTGGAGCGGCCGGTCCGCTGCTGGAGTCGATCGGCTTCGGCGGCCAATACCGCGGCAAGCAGATTCCCGAGGGCAAGAAGAGTTACCTCGTCACGCTGATGTACCGCTCGCCGGAAAGAACGCTGACGAGCGACGAGGTCGAAGCCGCCCAACAATCGGTCATCGCGGCCTGCCAGACGCAACTCGGCGCGACGCTGCGCGCGTAGTCCGACTACTGGGTCGTCAAACAAGCGCATGGGCCGCGTGCTCCACAACATACCAGGATCGTTGAGGTTCTCGCCCACATCGGGCATCCTACCCGCGTAGGGAATCCGCCCCGTCCGCAGTCCTCGCAGGAAATCCGACATGCAATCGGTTCAGCTCATCGAACGCCTGATCAATCTGGTCGACCCGAACGGCAACGTGTTTTTGAACATGACGCCGGAGGAAGCTCTGGCCAAAGTGGCGTCGGGCGATCCCGAACAGGTGCGGCAGATCGACGGGCAGTTTGCCCTGATTCACAAGTCGGGCAAGATCGTGCGGATGGCGCGGTCGATCGGCCGTCCGCTGCGGTACTTCATCGCC
Source organism: Schlesneria sp. (assembly GCA_043732205.1). Lineage (GTDB taxonomy): Bacteria > Planctomycetota > Planctomycetia > Planctomycetales > Planctomycetaceae > Schlesneria. Next base: position 1,233 of record JAYTIB010000077.1, read on the forward strand.
AAGCAGCATGCCGGACCGGTGCTGGTGATCGCCGAGCGGATCGATGCGATTCGCGACTGGCTGAAGAATGAGGGACTCGACGGGCAGTTTCATCCGAGTTACACGCGGATGGTGCCGGCACATCATTTGACCGAGTTGGCTCTCGTCGGCTGCCCCGACCCGAGTCCGACGTACACCCGGTTCTTCAATCCGCAGCGCAACGTGCTGACGACGGACCTCGATGAAATCGGTCGGGCCTATATCGGCGCGTTGGCGAACGAACTGAACAAATGGCTCGATTGCGTTGGTCCGCGCGAACCGATTGGCGTGTTGTTCTCGGGAGGGATCGACAGCGGCGCGGTGTTGTTGATCCTGTATCACCTGTTGCTCCAGCGGGGTGAAGCGCCGCAGCGGTTGAAGGCGTTCACGCTGGATGTCGCCGGAGTCGGTGAGGACGCAAAGCAAGCGCAGCGGTTTCTTGAGGAACTCGATCTCGGTTACTTGCTGGAGCGAATCGAAGTCCCTGCCAGCGCGGTGTCGGTCGATGACGCGATCCGCGTGCTGGAGGACTACAAGGCGCTCGATGTGCAATCGGCTGCGATGGCACTCGCGCTGTGCCGGGGAATCCGCGAACGGTATCCCGATTGGAAGCTGTTGGTCGACGGGGACGGCGGCGACGAGAACCTGAAGGACTACCCGATCCACGAGAACCACGAACTGACCATCCGCAGCGTGCTGAACAACCAGATGCTGTACCAGGAAGGCTGGGGCGTGTACGCGATCAAGCACTCGCTGACCTATTCGGGCGGCCAGAGCCGCGGCCATGTCCGATCATCGGCCCCCGTCACGGCACTCGGTTTCCAAGGCTTCAGTCCGTTCGCATTGCCGAACGTGATCGAAGTGGCCGAGGGAATTCCGTTCATCGACCTGACCGACTGGAACGAAGAGCGGTTGTATGCGCTCAAGGGAGAAATCGTCCGGCGCGGCGTGTTGGCCATCACCGGGCTGACCATGCCCGTGTTCGAGAAACGGCGGTTCCAGCGCGGAGCCGGCGACGACGAGGTCTTCGCCAGCATCTTCCCCGCGGACCCACTGGAATACCGTCGGCGTTTTCTGAAGCTGTTTGCGTGATGCATATTCCTCGCGCGGCTTTGCCTGAGTCGTTTATACCTAGGATCGGCACGGAAATAACTGTCGCAGATTGTCGTGGTTCGCTCCGCGAACCAACGTTGGTTCGCGGAGCGAA
>JAYTIB010000078.1:0-2456 GCA_043732205.1 Schlesneria sp.
GTGGTGGCGATCAACGCCGCGCTCACGGCCTGGCAGACCGGGGTCGACAACGCCTGGTCCGCGGCGTTCCTCGATGCGAACGGCTCGTCGGCCGACAGCACCGCCGCGGCCGATGTGTTCCTCGGGTTCGGAGACTCGGTCACGTCGTCCGTTGCCGGGGTCATGACCGGATTCAACGCGGCCTATCACGCGCTGACCAGCGCGCTGGTCGGGGACGTCACCGCCGCCGATCAAACGGAAGCCGCCGCCGCGCAGACTCAAACCACCACCATCGCCAACGCCACCAAGCACGCGCTGCATCAGATCGGCCAGTCCCTGAAGGACGAAGAGACCGCCGAAGCCGACGCCGAACACGCCGCGACCACCACTGTCAGCGACGCGATCCAAGGCTTCATCAATGGCGAAACCGACGCCGCCGACGCGCAGACGCATTCCATGATCAACGCGGTCACCGGCTACACCAAGGGTCTGGTGACCACGGCCTTCGGCGCACTGATCGGCGACTGGGCCGATCAGGCGACCCGGTTCGGCGCAGTGACCGGCGCATCAGTCGGCTTCGCGACATCGACGATCGATGCCTCGGGCACCTACGAGACCGCCACCCACGACGCGGACCTCGCCGCACTCATCGCCACCCACCGCCGGGAAGAACGGCAGCTCAAGTCGATCCTCAACTCCGCCACCTCCCTCGCCACCGCCGGTGCCGCCGCCCGCGTCGCCGAAGCCCTGACCGACATGCGGAACGACGTGCAACGCCTGCTCGCCCTGGACGACAACCAGATGGGCCAGTTCAACCCGGACCAAATGACCTCGGTGCTCGCCTCCCGCATGATGATCCCCACCGACTTCACCGGCACGACCGCCGCCGAAAACATCACATCTCCCAATGACGCCACCCCCGACCAACGCGAGGCCACCGAATCCGCCCGCACCCTGATCAACCAAGCCGCCAACACGGCGCAGGGCCTCCGCCAATCCGGAGTCCAAACTGGGGCGATGCAGATGATGCTGGGCAATGCAGTGTCATACGCACAATCCGCCTGGCAGACGATCAAGAACGAGGAGACGAAGTTTCGCAATGCCGTCTCTGGTGATGCGGATGCCGAGAATCGGAAGAACGAGCTGGAACAGGTGACGACGCCGCCGACACCCCCCGCCCCCCGGCCATTGCCTGACCCTCCGCAGGTCACCGAAACCAAGGGGGAAGTCGTGGCGAAGGCCAACAGCATCGTCTCAAACATCCACAGTTTGCAGATCGTGTTGCTCAATGCCAGGATCGCCAACAATGCGGGGATGATCGAGTACTGTCAAAACCAGATTGTGATCAAGAAGCAACTCTTGCTTGTGGAACTCAACAAACTGGGTGCGGGCGACAAGCTGGATGTCCTGACAAACGGTGCGGACTCACCCGGACAACTGCTGGCGGGAGCCCAATTGGTCAACGGCCAATACCAATACTCGGGAAGCCAGATCCGTGAATTGTTGAACAGCGGCCAGGCCACCAGCAATCTCCGGGGAGTCGGCGGAAGCTTTGAGCAATCGGTGACAATCTCGGTGACCAATGGCTACGGTCAAACGGGAGCGCTGGTCCTTAGGTACGTCCGACCCGGAATGCTGTGGGGAGGGGACTATTACACCGTGAGCGGCGTGGATTGGTCCGGGGCCGATTCACGGACGATCTCCCAGCAATTGGTGTTCGATCCGGCCGAACGGGTCAATTCCAATGCCCTGATGGGCCGCGCTATCGGCACGTTGCAAGTGGCGGGAGCCGTGGTCGAAGGGGGCATCGGCATCGGGGCTGCCCCCGCGACGGGCGGGGCATCGCTTTTGCTGACGTTGCATGCGGTCGATCAGGGGTACGCGGGGCTTGTCGCCGTGGTCACTGGACAAGGACAGAGTACGGTGACGTACACGGTGACCAAAGCCACGGCGCAGAAGGCCGGAATGAGCGAAGACTCCGCGGGTTGGTTGGCGTTCGGTGTCGATAACGGCATCTCGCTGGGGGCCGATATTGCGGCGGCCGGAAAGCTGCTGAAGGCGGGACGCGCCGCGAGGGCGGCCGACGACGTCGGTGAAGCGGTGGCCAAGAACTTCGATCAACTCAATGTTCTGGCGAAGCAGGCGAACGGCCACGGTTTCGGCTTGGAAATCTTGAACAACACGTGCTTCGTCGCGGGAACGCCGCTGCTGACACCGGACGGTCCGCGTCCGATTGAAGCGTTCCAGCCGGGTGATGAGATTCTCTCCCGCTCGGAGCTCAACCCCGACGGCGAGGTCGTAGTCCGTCGTGTGGAAAAGATCTTCCGCCTGACGGGACTTGTCGCCGAGTTGACCATCGGCGAACGGCTGATCGAAACAACGGCCGAGCACCCGTTCTACGTCCCCGGCAAGGGCTGGCGACGCACGCACGAACTGGAACCGGGCGATCATCTGGTTGGCCACGACGGCAAACTGAC
>JAYTIB010000079.1:0-2456 GCA_043732205.1 Schlesneria sp.
CTGTCGAAGGTGAAGTCGCCGGGGATGTTTCGTTCGCAGACCCAGTCCACCAGTTGGCAGAACAAGACGGTGTGGTCTTCAAAGGTTTCGCTCGTGGCCTCGCACTGGTCGCGCTTCTTGAACCGGCGGAACTCCAGCGGATAGTGCTTGCCGCTGGTGCAGACGTAGTTGGCGATGAGGCAGTCATGGGCGATCTTGTTCCGCTGCTCCGCAGGATCCTAGAACCAGCCGACATCCTGGATGAGCTGGCCGTCGTGTTCGATGAGCACGTCGTCGATGGCGATCACGCCCTGGTTGCTGTAGCGCGTGTCAGACGATTTTTGCTGTCACTCCAGCCGCCGTTCGTTCAACGCGGCGGCGTCCCCGTTTGCGGCGGTCAGGAAGCGGTTCCAGCACGACTGGTCTGTCGTCTCGGCAAACTCGCGGTTGATGCCCGGCACACTTTTCCGCTCGGCGATCATCAATCCGGTCAGATACTCGCCCCCCAAATCGATTCAACAGGGTGTCGTCGCTGCGGCTCGCACGCAAACAGGTCCGCAAACACGCGCGTTGCTTCCTGAACCACCTGAGGCAAGTCCACGATCCCTGGCATGACTCGACCCTCCCTGGTCACTGTGCGCCATCAAAAAATCCAACCAATTTGATGCCAACCCCCCTATTTCTCCTCGCCCAAATCGAAGTTTGCAAAAGTCCAGTCAGAACAAGGACTTGATGCAGGGCCACCTCTCCATCCAACAGGCCGATCGCGCTTATTTTCCGGTCTGGCCGATGCGCCACAATTTGGCAGTGCCGACTCCGCGACCGGTGTCGGCCACGGCACACGAGACCGCCCATTGGCCGTCGTGTGAGACGACCACATCCCGCATCAGGACATTCTCGCCATCGGTGTGGCCGTCCAGCGTGGCCACGATCGTTCCGTCGCTCAGGTCCAGAATGCCGAGGTTGGCGAAGTGCCACGAGACGATGGCGAGACGCGGATCGGGCAGCAGGGAGAGTGATGTCCCCGACATCGGAAGATTCCGGATCTTTCGCGGCAAGCCAGTGGCGACGGACCATTCCAGCACTTCGGAATCGGCGGAGGTGGAATAGAAGCGTTTGCCGTCGCCGGTCATCGCGACGGCCTCGATCCCGTGCGTGTGCCCGGTCAGCATCTTGGGGTCTTTCCAGGTGGTGGTGTCCCAAATTTGAATCTGGCTCGGTTGGGATTGCTCACCCAAGTTGATCCCCGCCGTGGTGAGCCAGCGTCCGTCGCTGGAAAAACTGAACGTGTTGGGAATGAAGGGAACCGTGAACCTGTGTGCGATCTCCCACGACCGGGTGTCGTAGACCAGCAGGTCGGGGCTGCTCAACCCCACCAACAGCCAGCGACCGTCTGGAGACCATTCCACGCGATACCCCACCCCTGGGAGGAACAGCGTTTGGTCGGTCTCCCAGCGATCTCCGGAGACCTTCCGAATCTGGACGAAGGAGTCGGTCCCCGTCGAGGCCAGTCGCTGGCCATCGGGCGAGAGACGGATTCGGTTGACCACGCCCCGGTGTCCTTCCAGCACCTGCTGAACGTCCCACGATTTCGTCGATCGGACTTCGATTTTCGAGCCGATCGCCAGAAAGCAGGTGTCTCCATTCCGGCTCAGGCAGGCGGAATGAATGGGAAGGTTGTTGCCGGCTGTCAGGCTGTGAACGGCCGACAGCGGCTTGCGCTGGAGCTTGATCCGACTGAGCTGTCCATCGGAATGGCTCGCGACCAGTTCACGATCCCCGTTCAACCAAACGATGGCCGTGACGGGATTCACCGTTCTGCGAGGGATTCGTTGCGTCTCTTCGGTGTCGTTCGCGGACAGCAGCAACACTCCGCCGTTCGACAGACCCACCGCCAACCGATCCCCGCCGGAAGAAAGCGCGAGTGCCGAGGGGCGAACCTGCCCCGCTTCGCGCTTGAGCAATTGCGGCTGTCCCTTGGAGTCGGTACCCCACACCGACACGGTTCCGGTTTCATCGGCGACGGCCAGACGCTGCTTCGATTCCGACCAATCGAGGCAGGCGACGCGACCGGGAACGGCACCCGGTACGCGCAGTCGCACGTGGCCGAGTTCCGAGTCGAACACGACCGCTTCTCCGGACGACAACCCGCAGCAGACGGCTCCACTCGCGGAGACCATCATCGCGGTGACGCTCTTTGAGAACTTCACGGGAGCAGATTTCTGCGAGCCATTGTCCAGACGACGACGAATCACTTCGCCGTCGGGTGAGATGAAGATCGCGGCCGCGAGATCCCGCGAGAGTGCGGCGGTTGTTTCTGCGGGAATTCGCCCGGCTTCTTGAAGTCGGCCGGTGGCGAGGTCCAGCGATTCGACACGTCCATCTTCCAGCACAATCCCCAGTCGGTTCTGCGTCGGGTGTGCCGACAACTGCTGGATGTTCGAGGTCATCTTCTTGGAGTTCCACAATGTCCCCGA
>JAYTIB010000080.1:0-2454 GCA_043732205.1 Schlesneria sp.
TCGGGTAATGCCCGAACGAGCCCTCGAACTCCTCGCAGGCCAGCGCGAGCTGCTTGAGATTGTTCTTGCACTGCACCGCCCGCGCGGACTCGCGCATCCGCTGAATGGCCGGCAGCGTGAGCGCCAGCAACACGCCGATGATGCTGATCACCGTCAGCAACTCGACCAGGCTGAGGCCCGCCCGCGCGTGCTTGGACAGGTTCGTTGCTCGCGTTCGTTGCATGGTCTGGAACATGAGATTTGAGATTTCAGATTTGAGATTTCAGATTTCAGGAGTTCCAAGTTTGCAGATTTCGCATTTGCTCTTACTCCGCAGGAGTTGCGTCACATAGCCCAGGGTTGCGAGCGAAGCGAGCTACCCTGGGAAAAAGGTTCAACCGAGCCATGTACCCCAACGGGGTTCCGTCATCGGTGTTTCTCGAAGGACGCAACCCTTTCAGAGTAGATCGAAACGGTGTTCTCTCTCCCAGGGTAGCCCGCATGCGCGGGCAACCCTGGCCTATAAGACGCAACTCCTTCGGAGTAAAGTCACCGCCGTACAAGCCCAAACTTGGAACCACTGCAATTCCAAATTTGCCTTCACCGTTTCAGCGCGATCTGCAACGGATGCTTGTCCCACACGTGTTCGCACGAGAACGCGCCGATCATTCCAAACAGGATCGACACCACGGCCAGCGTCCACGTCGTCGCACGCAGCCGCCAGTCGGACGTCCACCACTTCGAATCCACCAGCGAACACAACGGCGCGAACAGAAACGGCACCACGGGCACGATCAGCCGGGCCGAGTAACACGTGCCGCCCCACCACTGCGCCCAACTCGCCATCACCAGCCCATACAGCACCGTCGCCGTGGTGATCAGCGTCGCCTCGCGCGGCTGTCGGCGAAACCATTCCCGCACGCCCAGCAACGACACCAGCACCACGGGCGAGAACAGAATCAACCCGTGCTTCCACGAGAACGCCAGGCCCGCCACGCCAAATAGCGGCAGACCCCACTCCCACTTCTGCGGGAACAACAACCAGCCCCCGTGCGTGCGGTAATTGCACCAGAGCAGCAACGCCCCGGCGATCACAATTGGAGCGGCGCACGAAGCCGCCTCCTGCCACCGCTTCCGCCACAGAGCCTCCCCGATGAGCGGCACCGCGATCACGGCAAACGGAACCTTGAGCAGCACGCCCGCCCCGATGCACAGTCCGGCCACCAAATACCGGTCGTACCGCAACACGGCGGCATACGCGGCCACACACAACAGCGCGAGGAACGGTTCGACATAGAGCGTGCGGCCATAGTGCCACAGCGGACTCCCCAAATAGGCCACCACCGCGACGAGCACCACCTGCCAATCCGAACCGGCGTACGGACGGACCAACCGGCAGAACGCCAGCAGTCCGGCCACCGTGGCCAGCGCACTGCACAGCAGCACCAACGGCTCCACCAGCGACGTCCCGCGAAACGGCCAGACAATCGGCGGGATCAGCCACGCCAGTCCGGGGGCATGCTGCGAATACTCGCGCACATTGACCGGCCGGTGAATCGAATCGGCCCGCAGCGTCGGCACCGGATGCCCGTCGGCGTCCTTGTTCCACTTGGTGTAGTCGTTCTCATAGGCTTGCCACCAATGAATCAGATGCTCATGCCAGTACCAGTTCACGTGGTGATCGATCGCCCACCCGGCAAACTTCCGCCCGGCCTGAAGTCCCCCCGCATGCACGTCGGCATAGTTGTTGGCGACGTCGATGTCACCGTCGCTGATCACGCTGTTGATCAGCACCAGATAGTGCGGCTCATCCCCCGAATGCACCATCGGCAGCCCGCCCAACGACAGCGGCGACGGAGCCCCCGGCACCGGCCCCGACACGCCCAACGGCGCGAGCAACAGCGCCGCGACAACCCACACCGCCGCCAGTTGTTGTGCGCGGGTCTCCCGACCCCGCACAGTGACCGGACCGCAGGTCTCCTCTTCTGTTTTCGCCGGCGACGCAGAAGCTGGAGACCTGCGGTCGGCGGTTTCGGCGGGGTCAGGAGACCCGCGCCGAATCAGTCCGGTCCCCTCGCCCCTCGCCTTGGAGGGGAGAGGGTTAGGGTGAGGGGTTCTTGTTTCAGCCCCTTCGCCCGGACGTGTCCCCCCGCTGCGGTGGTCCGGGGAGTGGGTTGGCGTGAGCGGGCTGTTCGACGGGTCCGCCTCTCGTCGCGTTCCGTCATCACGTCGTTTCGCTTTCTGACCCGTCCCCTTCACCGCCACGGGCGATGGCGGAGCCGCCATCTCGGCCGCGACGGCTGGAGTCGAAACTGCTGGAGTCGAGACAACGTCATCGCCGTCCGCCTGCGTCGCGACCGGCGCTGCATCGATGAAACTACGAAGAAGATGCACCGAGCCTCTCGTCACCTGCATCGCGCAGTCGTCCCTGCTGGACGAGGCTCCGGATGACCGACTCGATTCGAGCGGAGATGC
>JAYTIB010000081.1:0-6523 GCA_043732205.1 Schlesneria sp.
CTTCGCATCCTTCATGTGGACGTGGTAAATGCGGTTCGGGAAGTAGCGGATGAACTCGGCAGGATCGACTCCCTGCCAGATCAAATGGCTGGGGTCGAAGTTGAAGCCGAACTCTTCGCGTCCACCGAGGGCGGCCAACGCCCGTTCAGCGGTGTAGGTGTCGAAGGCGATTTCCGTCGGATGGACTTCGAGCGCGAACTTCACGCCGCATTCTTGGAAGACGTCCAAGATCGGGTTCCAGCGTTCGGCCAGCAGCTTGAAGCCATCGTCGTACATCGACTTTGGCGTGGGCGGGAAATCGTAGATCAGATGCCAGACACTGGAGCCGGTGAAGCCGTTGACGATGCCAACGCCGAGCTTCTGCGCGGCGCGGGCGGTGTTCTTCATTTCCTCGATGGCGCGCAGGTTGACTCCCTCTGGCTTACCATCACCCCAGATCGCGGGGGACAGGATGCTCTTGTGCCGGGCGTCGATGTTGTCCAGCACGGCCTGTCCGACCAGGTGGTTCGAAATCGCGAAGACCTGCAGATCGTACTTCTCGAGCAGTTCGCGTTTACGGGCGCAATAGGTGTCATCGGACAGGGCCTTGTCGACCTCGAAGTGGTCGCCCCAGCAGGCCAGCTCCAGACCGTCATAGCCGAAGTCCTTGGCTTTCTTGCACAACTCTTCCAGCTTGAGGTCGGCCCATTGGCCGGTAAACAGGGTAACCGGTCGCCCCATTGCAAAAGCCCTTCCAAACAAAACGTGAATCAGGGAAAGCAGTCCCGCTGAAGCGCGGGCCGGAATACATGCGAGGGGAGACAGTAGAACGGCCCGAAATGAATGTCAACCGACGGGCAATCGAGCGGCGCGGGGAGTCCATTCAAATCTGAAGTGGAAGTCAGTTTTGTCGGCCCAGCCCCCGTAATCAGGCTCGACCGTGTGTTGGGTTGGCTTCCCACGCGCTCATGGTTCGCGGTGGAAGGGACGGTCCCCGCGATCTTCAGCAGGCGTTGCGATGATCGGACCAGGTGAGTATGTCAATTCTGGGCGGATTCGAATCAACGGGTTGTTTGACTCAGAAGGAGCAAGGCGAACGGCAGATGAATGTTTGTCCCCATACAAGCACGACGCGCAAGCGAGTGAGTTCTCAGGCACACTCGCTTGCGCGTCGTGCTTGTATCCCGATTCTTGCTGCTGACCCAAGTGCCGCCGCGACTTCGAGAGACTCGGATGAACCGCCTTTCGGATTCCACGCAGACTCCTGACGCACACCCGATCGGACCTCGACACAAGCTCCACATTGACTCCCGTCGACAGCGGGAGCAGGATGGAATCGCAGCAGGAACCCGTCATGTCTCACACGTGTCCGGCTCGTCCCACCGATTCAACCCATCCAACAGATGTTCAGCCCATCCAACAGATGACAGCCATGCCTCCCGATTCCTTCCGTTCCGCCGAGCCGCCACAGCGCCGAATTCCGGTGATCGGAGTCGTCGGAGGAATCGGATCCGGCAAGAGCGCCGTCGCGCGCTGGGTGGCCGACCAATCCACTGCGCTGGTGATTGATGCGGACCAGTTGGGACACCGGGCCCTGCATCTTGAGGCCGTGAAGTCCGCCCTGCGCCAGCGATTCGGCGGCGAGATCTTCGATGAGCGGAATGAAGTCTCGCGCGGCGCGTTGGCGAAGCGCGTGTTTGGAGACACGGATCAATTGCGGCAGGCCCGTCGTGACCTCGAACAAATCGTCCACCCCGCCATTGAACGGCAAGTCTTGGACATGGTCGCCACCGCCGAACAGGAGCGACGCGACGCGGTCTTGCTGGATGCCGCCGTCCTGTTCGAAGCCGGCTGGCAGAACCGATGCGACGCTGTGGTTTTTGTGGATGCCCCCGACGATGTTCGGCAGCGGCGAGTCGCGGCGCGCAGCGGATGGTCGCCCGCTGAATTGCAGCGGCGCGAATCGAGTCAACTCGGACTGGCAGAGAAGAGACAACTCAGCAACGTCGTGATTTCCAACGCCGCCGACGATTCACGCGGGGGACTGGAGTTGCTTGAATTTTTGCAACGGGGCTGGGGCGTCTGTTGCAAACCGTTGTCAAACTCGTCACAACAATCCCAAGATTCAACCGAGCTCCTCCCGCCCTGAAGATGGTTTTCCCGATATCCCGTTTCCGCTGAGTTCTCGGGCAAGACGCGTCCTTGTCAATCAAGCCTTCCGTTTGCCGCATGGATGCGGGTCTGCCGCTTCTCACTTTCGTTCGTGCCTGATCATCACTATCCGCTGAATTCACCTTTCCCAAAGTTCGGACGTTCCATCATCGGTGGGACGCCCCCGTCGAGCCTGTCCTGACCGGCGGCTTCGCACGAGCTTCCCCCAATTTTCGAGTCTCCCGCCATGAAACCACGTCCCACCATTTCGCGCAGCAATCCCTCCATGCCCACAGGTTGGGATGTTTCCGAAGACGGTCCGCCGCTGGCCGCGTTTGCCCGCGAAGCCGTTCCCTCCGCGCCGCCCCCCAACGATGATGAGGACGACGACGATGACGTCACCAACTTCGTGGCCGACGAACGCTACGAGGAAATCAAGCGCGGCGACACCGACATCCACATCGCCGAACTCCAGCGGCTGACGATGAAGGAACTGATCGTCCTGGCCAAGCAGGAGAACATCACCGAATACACGGGCCTCAAGAAGCAAGACCTGATCTTCAAGATCCTCAAGGAGAGGACGAAGATGAACGGTCTGATGTTTGGCGAGGGAACCCTCGAAATCCTCCCCGACGGATTCGGTTTCCTGCGCAGTCCCGACTATCACTACCTGCCGTGTCCGGACGACATCTACGTTTCCCCCAGCCAGATCCGCCGCTTCGGACTGAGGACCGGAGCGACCGTCGCCGGACAGATCCGTCCCCCCAAGGAAAACGAACGCTACTTCGCCCTGCTGCGGGTCGAGGCGATCAACAATGAAGATCCCAACCTGCTGACCGAGAAGGTCTTCTTCGACGACCTGACGCCGCTGCATCCGACGCGCCGCTTGAAGCTGTGCGGCGACCCCGGCGAACTGAGCACCCGCGTCGTCGACATCGTCGCGCCCATCGGCATGGGCCAGCGCGGACTGATCGTGTCGCCACCCCGGGCCGGCAAGACGATCCTGCTGCAGAAAATGGCCAAGGCCGTCCTGGCCGGTGATCCTGATGTCTATGTGATCGTGCTGCTGATCGATGAGCGGCCGGAGGAAGTCACCGACATGGAGCGGCAGGTCAAAGGCAAGAACTGCGAGGTCATCAGCAGCACGTTCGACGAAGCCCCCAGCCGGCACATCCAGGTCGCCGAAATGGTGATCGAGAAGGCCAAGCGGATGGTCGAATACGGACAGCACGTGGTGATCTTCCTCGATTCGATCACGCGGCTGGCCAGGGCCTACAACACCGAATGCCCCCACTCGGGCAAGATCCTGACCGGCGGTGTCGACGCCAGCGCGCTGCAGCACCCCAAGCGGTTCTTCGGCGCGGCCCGCAACATCGAAGAGGGGGGCAGCCTGACCATCGTGGCGACCGCACTGGTCGACACCGGCAGCAAGATGGACGACGTGATCTTCGAAGAGTTCAAGGGGACCGGCAACACGGAACTGCACCTCGACCGCCGCATGGTCGAAAAGCGGGTCTGGCCGGCCATCGACGTGAACAAGTCGGGAACCCGCCGTGAGGAACTGTTGATGACCGAGGAAGAGCTCCGCCGCGTCTGGATCCTGCGCCGCGTCATCAACGACATGAACCCGGTGGAGGCGATGGAGCTGCTCATCAACCGCATGCGCCGCACCAAGACGAACGAAGAATTCCTGATGAGCATGAATCTCGGGTAGTGGAGAGTGGGCAGTGGGTAGTGGATAGCCAAGACCGCCTACGATCCAGTCCCTCTTGTTCCTATCCACCATCCACTGCCCACTCTCCCCCCCACAAGGCCACAGGCATGCCGACGGTTCTGGAAGGTTCTTTGCTGGCGGGCGATGATCGCGTGGCGATCGTCGTCTCGCGCTTCAATGAGTTGGTCACGGACCGGTTGTTGTCCGGGGCTCTGGATACGCTCCGTCGTCATGGGCTGTCGGACGATCGCGTGACGGTCGTGCATGTGCCGGGATCGTTCGAACTGCCGCTGGCCGCGCACCGCCTGGCTCACTGCGGCCAGTACACGATGGTGGTCTGCCTGGGAGCCGTCATTCAGGGCGAGACCACCCACCATGAATACATCAACCATCAGGTCGCGGCGGCGATCATGCAGGCGTCGCTGTCGAGCGGCATTCCCGTCACGTTTGGCGTGCTGACGTGCCAGTCGATGGAACAGGCGCTGGATCGGGCGGGCGGAAAGGCGGGCAACAAGGGCCACGAAGCCACGCTCGCCGCCATCGAGATGTCGAACCTGCTGCGATCCCTGAAGGCGGCCGGCCTTTGAGCAAAAGAGATCTATGCCTCACGCGGCCCGATGTGAGACGTTTCGCCGCAACGCCAACGGCGTGCGTGCGATCAACGATTCGCCCGCTTCCGCTCCCACGCCGTTGGCGTTGGGGCTAAACGTGGAAACGTCTCACTCATGGCCGCGTGAGGAATACTCTTTCCTCAACGGACTCGCGAACAATGACGTTTCCGACAAAAGTCTCCGTAGTGTGGGCTTTAGCCCACACGGATGCGTTATTTGCCGGGAAACGTGGGCTGAAGCCCACGCTACATCGACTTTTGTCGGAAACGTCAACAATCGATTCCCCCCGGCTTGGTATGATCGAGCCAAAACATGTTGAGGTTCAGAACGGTATGTCCACTCGTCGTCACAAGGCCCGCGAAGTCGCGCTGCAGATGCTTTTCCAAAAGGATCTGAACCCCGACGTTGCGCCCGATCTCATCCGCGAGCAGATCCAGGAGGCGCTGAAAGACGAGCAACTCGGCCGGTTCGCCTGGAGCCTGTTCGCCGGAGTCACCGAGAGCCGCGCCGTCATTGATGAAAAGATCGAAGCGGTGGCCTCCCACTGGAGCGTCAGCCGGATGCCCACCACCGACCGCAACGCCATTCGATTGGGTGCGTTCGAACTCCTGTTCACCGACACCCCGCCCCGCGTGGCAATCGACGAGGCATTGGAACTGGCCAAGAGCTTCGGCAGCGCCAATTCGTCCGCCTTCGTCAACGGCGTGCTGGACCGTCTGATCCCCAAGGAAAAGCGCACGCCTGTCGAAGAACAGCCTGCGGAATCGTAGGACGGATTTTCAATCCGTCCGAACCACCCTCCTCCGATTCCCGCAACCAACGCATCGAATGCCTTGATGCAATGTCGTGCGCCAAATTCTGTCAGAACTGCGCCGAATGCGTGGCGCGCGAGACCACGATGCTGCGCCTCAGAAATCACCTTGCCGTCAGTGGACGCCTGACGAGTAAAAGAATTGGCTGGGAGCCGGCGATTTTCCCGGTGCCACCTGGGTGGCACACACCCCATCAGGACGATCAGGGGTTTCCCCGCTCGATGGCGGGAAGCCAAGAAACAGGGCTCTCCACCATTCCTGTTGAACAACACCCCTGAGCGGCAAGTCGCTAGCCGCCGGTCATGCAGGAAATCACCGGCGGCTAGCGCCTTGCCGCTCACGTCACACAACTTTCAACACGAATGGCGGGAAGCCAAGAAACAGAAGACAAGCCACCCGCCCGCGAGTTCCCGCGCCGGTAGTCATTCGGAGTGGGGGGCAGTAGAGTTTCCGTCCCGCGACGATTCACATCCTGAGACACCACGAAAAACCGCTCCCCATGTTTGAGCAAGCCTTCAAGAACATCGACGACGTGCTCTGGAAAGAGGCGGGGTGTTCCAGCGAGTTGGACTACACCGAGCAGACCTCTTGGCTGCTGTTCCTGAAGTACCTCGACGGGTTGGAACAGGACAAATCCGACGAAGCCGCTCTCGAAGGAAAGAAGTACACCTTCATCCTCGACAAACCGTACCGTTGGGAAAGCTGGGCCGCACCGAAGGGTCAGGACGGCCAGATTGACCACAACCAGGCTCAGACCGGCGACGACCTGCGGGACTTCGTCAACGGCAAGCTCTTTCCCTACCTGCATGGGTTCAAGCAAAAGGCCAGCGGGCCGAACACGATCGAGTACAAGATCGGTGAGATTTTCGGGGAGATCAAAAACAAGATTCAGTCGGGCTACAACCTGCGGGAGATCCTCGACCACATCGACGAACTGCGGTTCCGCTCGCAGAAAGAAAAGCACGAACTGAGCCATCTGTACGAAGCCAAGATCAAGAACATGGGCAACGCCGGCCGGAACGGCGGCGAGTATTACACGCCCCGCCCGCTCATTCGGGCGATGGCGCGGGTCGTCCGTCCGACAATTGGCGAACGAATCTACGACGGCGCGTGTGGGTCCGCCGGCTTCTTGTGTGAATCGTTCGACTATCTGCGGAATGGGACTGATGCGAAGCATGGGATTCATGGGACTCATAAATCCCATGCTTCCCATCAATCCCACCAGCCTTCGCTGACAACCAAAGACCTGCACACCC
>JAYTIB010000082.1:0-6516 GCA_043732205.1 Schlesneria sp.
CCAGAAGAGCAGCTCTACATCCGCGTCGAAGACACGATCGTCATCACTCCCGACGGCGCGGAATCCGTCACCAAGGACGCGCCGCTCGAACTGGGCGAGGTCGAGCGCATCGTGCAAAGTGGACGTTGAGCGTCGAATGCGTCCCGAGTAGATCGTTTCACCGCGCGGGCATCGCCCCGCACGTCCCGAGTCGAACGGACAACCCAATCTCCAGCGACCTTCACCGCGCGGGCTGTTGGTCGCGCGGTGAAACGAAGAAGCCGATCGGGCGATCCACAACACTGCTGGCCTGGGAGGCACCCTTCAATGCGAAAACTGCTGCTGTCGATCATTGTCTGCGTCGCCGTCGCGATCGGAATCAGTCGCGGGTGCAGCCAGAACCGGAAGGAGATCGAACTCGTTGTCATGCACACCACGAACGTGCAACACGACTGGATGGTGGAGTTCTTACACAAGTCATTGGTGAGTCTTGCCATCGACGATGTGGGTGCTCACTTTCAAACGCCGAACGATCGTTCCCGGTTCTGCCTCGGTAATCCAGAGGCTGTGAGTTCACTCAACCCGATGAAGTTTTCGTCTGAGTTCACTCTTTCCAAGCCGGGCGAGATGTTCTGGTCGCCCGACCATCACGGCAGCAGGATCTTCACCGTGAAGCGAATTACGACTGGAGAAATTGTGCTCTCCTATCGAATGACGATGAACTATCGGTCCTTTGGTAAAAACCTGTTCACGATTGACGAAGGGGAATTCACGCTGGAGCCAATTCAGGAACCATGATCAATTTGCCGTGCTCTGACGTGAGCAATCCATCAAACATCCATCGCAACTGCGGCGTTGACTTTCACACCGGACGGGAGCCGATACGAGCTGTCGTTGAGGACGGACCGGGTCTGGAGTGCGGGTCAGATGCGATGATCAGAGCCTTGCTGTGCGAAGCAGTTGGCGATGAATATTGTCGCTCTCATTCCGTGGGAAGAGAGAGTCGCCGCTGGGCGTTTCCAGTAGAATCGGGCCGTTAAACAAACCACCCCTGTTGATGACGAGGAATTCCATGCAAGCCATTCGCGTGACCAAGACGCTCGATTCGGAAACGCTTCACCTGCCGCAAGTGCGCCCGTTCTTGGGGCAGGAAGTCGAGATCATCGTGTTGCCAACGGATGCTCAGGGTCTAAAAACGCCAAGCCGCGATGCGTCTCAAAAACCGCTGGCGGGTTCGGTGTTGCGCGATGACGACCCGTTTGGTCCGGCTGTGCCGCCGGACGAATGGGAGGCGAACCGGTGATCATTCTCGACACGCACATCTGGTACTGGTGGGTTGGCGATTCTCCCCGGCTGCAAATGCGTCAGCGGGAATTGATCGAAGCACACCAGGCTGACGGCTTGGGAGTCAGCATCTTCTCCTGCTGGGAGATCGCCAAGAAGAACCAACTTGGCAAGCTGGAATTGGATCGTCCCGTACATGAATGGTTGGACTGTGCCTTGGCCTATCCCGGAATTCGCTTGCTGCCCCTGACGCCGGACATCGTGGTGGAATCCACAAGTCTGCCGGGCCAATTTCACCGCGATCCTGCTGACGAACTCATCGTTGCCACCGCTCGCGTTCACGCCTGTCCCCTGTTGACCGCTGATGCGAAGATTCTCAGCTACCCGCATGTCACCCTGCTGAAGTGAAGTCGGCCGCACACGGGTCGAACGGCGAACAAACCATGAGCAGCCTCAGCACCATTCGCTACGTCCGTGTCGTCGAGTCTCACACCGGCGGCGAGAACCCATCGAAGTAACCCAAGGCGAATGCACAGATTTCAGCGGGGCTCATGACCGTGCGTGCTGGGATCGTGTGGGGAATGTCGGTACAGTCTGGGGATGACTCACAAACTATTTTCAGAATTGGGCCTTTCCCCCGAAGTGCAAAAGGCTGTCGAACGGATGGGGTTCGAACAGGCGTCGCCGATTCAGTCGGAGGCGATCCCCCCGCTGCTCGCAGGGCGCGACGTCATCGGGCAGTCGCAGACCGGGTCCGGCAAGACCGCCGCGTTTGGCATTCCCGCCGTCGAACTGGCCGATCCGGCGAACCGCGCGGTGCAAGTTCTGATGCTCTGTCCCACGCGGGAACTGGCGTCGCAGGTGGCCGAAGAGATCGCCAAGCTGGCCGCCTTCAAGAAGGGCGTGCGCGAACTGCCGATCTTCGGCGGGCAAAGCTACGAGCACCAGTTTCGCGGCCTGAAGGCTGCGCCGCAGATCGTCATCGGGACTCCGGGGCGGCTGATCGACCACATCAACCAGGGAACCCTGAAGCTCGACCAGGTGAAGATGGTCGTGCTGGACGAAGCCGACCGGATGCTCGACATGGGGTTCCGCGAGGACATCGAAAAGATCCTCGAAACGGTGCCCAAAGACCGTCAGACGGTTCTGTTTTCGGCCACCGTCCCGCCACCGATCCGCAAGATCATCGAGCGGTTCACCCGCGACCCGGTTGCCGTGCGCATCGAAGCCACGGCGATGACCGTCCCCGCGATCGAACAGACGTATGTCGAAGTCGACTATCGTTCCAAGACCGAAGTCCTCTGCCGGTTGCTCGACCTG
This sequence comes from Schlesneria sp., assembly GCA_043732205.1. Taxonomy (GTDB): domain Bacteria; phylum Planctomycetota; class Planctomycetia; order Planctomycetales; family Planctomycetaceae; genus Schlesneria. Next base: position 2,584 of record JAYTIB010000082.1, read on the forward strand.
CACGACGTGCGGTACGGGTTGATCTTCGGGTTCACCAAGATCCAGGTCGATCAACTGACCGAGACCCTGATCGCGCGCGGCTACTCGGCCGACAAACTGCACGGCGACATGACGCAGGTGATGCGCGAGCGCGTGATGAAGCGGTTCCGCGAACGCAAGATCGAACTGCTCGTCGCCACCGACGTCGCCGCGCGCGGGCTGGATGTCGACGACTTGGAGATCGTCTTCAACTACGAACTGCCGCACGATGCCGAAGACTATGTGCATCGCATCGGCCGGACCGGCCGGGCCGGCAAGAGCGGCAAGGCGATCAGCCTGGTCAGCGGCCGCGAATACGGACGCCTGCAACAGATCATCCGGTTCACCAAGGCGAAGATCCCGCGCGAGTCGGTGCCGCGTCTGGAGGAACTCGAAGAGAAGCACGCGAACCGACTGGTTGAATCGCTGCACAACACGATCCAGGCCGGCGACTTCAAGCGGCAGGACAAACTGCTCGAAGACCTGATCGAAGCGGGACATGCTCCCGGTGAAATCGTGTCGGCGCTGATGCATCTGCTGGCGGGTGAGAGTTCCCGTTCCCCCGAACGGATTCCGGAAGACGATCCGCGCCAGCAACGCCGGCCGCCGCGCGAACGCCCGTTCGACGACCGGCCGCCGCGTCCCCAGCGCGAAGAGGGTCGGCCCTTCGAGCGTCCCGGCACTCCGCGCGAGATGACTTCGCGCTCCTTCGATGTCGGTCCGGCGCCGCGCATCGATGAGACCGGCGTCTGGTTGAAATTCAACATCGGCGACAACGCCGGTGCCGCACCGGGCGACTTCGTCGGCTGCATCGCCAACGAGGCCTCGGTTCCCCGCACCGTGATCGGCGGCATCCGCATCCTGGCGACGGTCAGCTATGTGCAGGTCGCGGCCGAGTTCGCGGAACACATCCAAGCCTCGGTGCAGGGCGTCCGCCTGCGCGGTCGCACGGTCTCCGTCATGCCGGGCATGCCACCCCGTCGAGACTTCAACGCCGCCGGCGACGGTGGTCCCCGCCGAGCGCCGCGGGGGACGTAGAAGCGGCATGTGAATTGTCGGGGTTTGGCGAGAACCAACCGTAGCATGGACGCCTCGTCCGTGCGGGAAATCTCGACCGAATTGGCCCGCACGGACGAGGCGTCCATGCTACGAGAGATATTGCTTGTGCCGACATGCCACGATCCTTGATGCGGAACACTCCTGATGGACACACCAAACGAGAGCCCGTCGTTTGATGCGGAACAGCCTGATGAATTGGCATCCGGCGCGGTTCCCGATCCAGTCGCGGATGACGGCGGTGATATTGTTGATTATCTGGCCGTGGTCGATGCAGAGTCGCCGTCGGACGAAGCGATCGACGCTGCGATGATCGGGGACGGACGGTTTGTCCGGCCGGCGATTGGACCGGCATTGCTCTGGACCCTGTTGCTGTTTGCCGGCCAAGTCGTCGTGGCGATTGTCCTGGTGGCCGTGGCCGCGATGCTCGTGATCGTGGGCGGGTCAATGCAGGGACCGGTCGATCCGCAGCGGTTCGCGAAGCAACTGGAGGCCGTGCTGCAAGTCTGGTTGCTGCCCGTCGCCACGTTGTCGACCATGCTGATTTCAGTGGGCGTTGTGCTGGCCCTGTTTTGGAAACAGACCGCCCGCTGCATCGGGCTGCGGGGCATGACTGTTGAGCAAGTCGTGCTGATCCTGTTGATCTCGCTGCCGATGACCGTCTTGACGAGTGAATTCACCAACTGCGTGGCCCACCTGTTTCCGCCGATGCCGAAGCTGGGGATCTTCGAAGAGTTTTCCAAGGAGTCGTGGGCGCTGGTCTTCGTGGTCGGGTGCCTGTTTCCGGGGATCGGGGAGGAAGTTTATTTTCGCGGGTTCCTCAGCCGTGGACTGGTCTCGCGGCACGGCACCGTCTGGGGGACGTTCTTCGCCGCGTTCCTGTTTGGGGCGGTGCATCTGCATCCGATTCAAGCCTGCGGCGCGTTCCTGTTGGGACTGGTCCTGCAGTTCGTCTTTCTGACAACCCGGTCGTTGTGGGGGGCGATCCTGTTGCACGCGGCCAACAACGCCCTGGCGTTTGCCGCGATGAAACACGGTGATCTGCTGCCGATCGACGGCTACACGTCGAATCCCGACGAGGGGATCATGCACATGCCTCCGCTGCTGGTGTTGGCCGCGCTACTCACCGTGGGGGTGATGCTGTGGGCGCTGCACCGAACGCGCACGCAGTGTCTGAATCCAGACGGCACCGACTGGTCGCCCGGCTTCATCACGGCCCAAGGCCCGCCCGCCGACAGCGACGTGCAGACGATGTCAGTCTCGGGCGGGTTTCAGTCACTCGCCGCCGTGTTGGCGGCCTATTCGGCGTTCCTGCTGACGATGGCTTACAGCGTTCGCGTTTGACTGGAGGATGGCCACTCTTGGCCGTCTTCCGATCATTGGTCCGTCGCTGATGCCCGTTCTCCGACATCTCCCTCGCTGACGCTGCGGGTTACTTGCGAATCAGCACCGCCAGCAGACTGCTGTGGGCGTCCGTCCAATGCAGCGTGCGGGACACCGCGGTCCTAGGCTTTGGGCCCAATTCACCGGTGGTCAGCGCGGCCGGGTCGGGCGACAGCAGCACCCAATAGCTCGTTCCCGCGCCCAGCTTGCTGTCGCCGGAATCATGAATGGCCGCCAGTGCCAGGCCGAGTCGTTCGGCATGTCCCGCCATCACCGGCAGCAGGTCGAAGAACCGGTTGGAGATGTGGACGGCAATGATCCCGTCGGGCGGCAGGTGCTTCAGATAGATCTCAAACGCCTCTTCGGTCAGCAGGTGAATCGGTATCGCGTCGCTCGAAAAGGCGTCCAGTGCGAGCACGTCGTAGCCCTGCGGCGGCAGTTGATCCAGCGAGATCCTGGCGTCGCCCGGAATGATCCGGCAGGTGGCGGCCGAGTCCTTCAGGTAGTGAAAGTGCGTCCCGGCGAAGTCGACGACCTGCGGGTTGATCTCGAAGAAGTCGAACGTGTCGCCCATCATTCCGTACGCGGCGATCGTTCCCGTCCCCAGCCCGACGATGCCGACGCGGCGCGGTTGCCCGGCATGATGCATGCGCAGCGCGAGTCCCACACCGGATTGCCCGCCGTAGTACGTCGTCGGACTCCGGCGGCGAACAGGGTCCACGAATTGATCGCCGTGACGAGTCCCCCCGTGGGTCAACACGACGATGTGATTGTGCGGATCGGTCGTCGAATACTCGATGATCCGGATCACACCGTAAAAGTTGCGCGCGATCCGGTTGACCCGCTCGACCGTCGCGTGGATGTCGTACCCCAGGGCGTACGCCAGATTCCCGCAGCCCAGCAGCAGCACCAGCCAACCGAGTCGAAACTGGCCGTGATACAACCGCGACTGCGGGTCGCGAAACAGGACCACCAGCAGCAGCACGAAACTGCCGAGCATCCCGATGTGCAGTTCCAGGTAGAACGGGAAGAGACTCGGAGCGATCACTCCGGTCAGAAAACCACCCGCCGCGCCCCCGGCGGACATCGACAGATAGAACTCGGTCAGTCGATCCTGATGCGGCTTCAGTCGGACCAGTTCGCCGTGGCAGACCATGCACGCGGACAACAGCAATCCCAAGTAGGTGACGAACTGAACCCACAGAGAACCGTATTCGACGACTCCCTTGCCCAGCACCAGCAGCGTACTCGCCCCCGCCAGCGCGGCCACCAGCGCCAGCCCCCAACACAGCCGCGAGTACCAGCGCGCTCCGGAGAAACAAACGATGAATGAAACCAGATACAGCGCCAGCGGGATCACCCACAGAAACGGGACCGGCGAGATATCCACCGAGAGCTTGCTCGTCACCGCCGCCAGCAGGATGGTGGGGACCATCGCCAACGCGAACCACAGCAACCGGTCACCGAGACGGACCG
>JAYTIB010000083.1:0-6513 GCA_043732205.1 Schlesneria sp.
GACGTTTCCGTTTCCTCGGATCCCAGTTGTTGCACAGAGCCCGCCTTGTCTACCGTTGAGCCGAACTCACCGCACCACTCCGCAAACACGGGAAACCGATCCCGCCGGTGGCGGCTGGAATCAACCAGCCCCAACCAGACGATCCACACGCCTGTCGATCGACTGTCCGCGATTTCCGGGGAACATGCCGACGGCTCCCGCATGTCCGACATTCTGCACGCCCTTGTATCCCATCATGACCGAAGGCGAAATCCCATGAGGGTTACAAGGTCTTCATTTTTTTGATCGTACCTGATGGCAAGTTGGCCCCCTGCCAACCTGTTGAAACAGGGCGGGCGAGGCTCCTGCCGAGCCATGCGCCGGGGGAACGTTGCAAGTTTCTTGCGGCTCGGCAGGAGCTTCGTGCGGGCGGAAGTGACACAATCGAGTCGTTTAACCCCGAGCCAACGGCGAAGGTGGAGCGGGCAGACGCGTCCGACTCCGCTGGTACTGTCGGCACACGCATCGAGGCGCTGGGATCCGACACCTTCGCCGTTGGCTCAGGGTTAAACGACTCGGTCCGGGCCGCGAGCGGTTCAACAAAAACCTCTCACTGTGGACCGTGTGAGACATCGCTTGGCGGGTGCCGTTTCCGAGTCTGCGTTTCCTGCGCAGTCTCTCTGCCACCGTCGGTGTGTTCTTCCCGAATCAGTGGTTATTGTGTTGCCAACACTTCACGATCCGGTTCCCGGTCGTCAATTCATATCACTGTCGAAAACTCACATCACTGGGAGGAATGCCATGAGGAAGATGTTCTGCGCATGCTTGGGGCTGAGCTTGCTGGCGTGGTCGGTTGGGACGGTGGTGGCCCAGGAACCTTCCCAAGCAGCGAAGAAGGTTGCGGACGTTGGTGCCGACAAGCACGACGCCGCGATCCGGGCTGCGGTCGAGCAGTTCGTGAAGGCGTACAACGCCCACGATGCGAAGGCTCTGGCGGGATTGTTTCTGGCGGAAGCCCAGATCGTTGATGAGGATGACCACACCATTCAGGGCCGCGCCAACATTGAAGCCTTGTTTGCCGGTGTGTTCGAAGAGAGTCCGCAGGCGAAGATTGAAGTCGCGATTGAATCGATCCGCTTCATCGGCACTTCGCTGGCCCTCGAAACCGGTTCGACCACGACGACATCGGCACCGGGTGAGACACCGGAGCGGGGGCGGTATAGCGTGCTGCATGTGCTGCGCGACGGGAAGTGGTCGATGGGCCTGGTCCGCGACATGCCCGCCAATCCGACGCACCGCGAACATCTGCAATCGCTGGCCTGGCTGGTCGGTGACTGGATCGACGAGAGCCGCGAGGGAGTTGTTAAGACCTCGTGTCGCTGGGCCGACAACAACAGCTTTCTGCTGCAAGAGATCACCGTTCGCCAGGCGGGTCGCGACACGATGAAGATCAGCCAGCGCATCGGTTGGGATCCGCACACGAAGCGGTTCAAAGCCTGGATGTTCGATGCGGAGGGTGGCTACGGCGAGAGCTTGTGGACTCCCACCGAATCGGGTTGGCTCATCAAGGCGACCAGTGTTCACAGCGATGGCTCGACAGCGTCGGCGACGAATCACATCGAGCCGACGGGGTTGGATCGCTACGTGTTTCGCTCAGTGGACCGGGTCGTCGGCAACGAAATTCTGCCGCCAGTCGAGGTTCATGTCGTGCGGCAGCCGCCGCCGCCACAGTAACGCTGGCAGTCGCTTTGGGAGTGCTCCGGCACTTTGGGAGTGCTCCGGCTTGACGGAGCTTTGGAATGCGGCTTTGCCGCTTTTGGTTCCGCCCAGAAACAAACATTCTCGCGGATGAACACACGCTTTATCGCGTCCTCACAAATTCCAAAGCTCCGTCAAGCCGGAGCACTCCCAAAAGATAACCGGAGGCATGCTGATGAAGACACGACTGTGGATCACGAGGGTGGCGGCAATGGTCGCCGTGGCAATTGGTTCAGTGGACTTCGCCTTCGGAATCGGCGGTCGCGGAGGCAGTGGAGGTGGCTTCGGCGGAGGAGGAGAAGGTGCTCTCGGCTGAGAAACTGGTCGGGACTTGGAAGGCATCGAGCCAGGGGGCGCAGTTCCAACTCGACATCGCGAAGGACGGCGGCTTTGTCTGGACGTACTCGCGCGGCAAAGACAAGCAGTCGATGAAGGGTGTCTTCGCGGTGGATCAGAACAATCTGGCCCTCGAACCGGATTCCGGCGGCACGATGCTGGCCGAAGTCGACATCACGAACCCGTCGCAGTTCCTCTTCAAGATGATCGGCGGAGTCGCGAAAGACCCCGGTTTGCAATTCAAGAAAAGTTAGAGGCTGTGCCAATTCAAGTACCGAAAGTAACCCGAAGCGTGAGCGAGGGCGGTTGTTCCAAGAGGCGACGATGTCAAGATTTTGGGAAGCGACCGCCCTCGCTGACGCGTCGGGTTACTTGCGCACCGACGCTGGCAGCGGGTCGGCCACTGATCTCGATGGAGTTCTCTTCCCGAAGAATGGAACCAGTTTCATGAAGAAGCTGCTCATCGCGACAGCCGTGATTGAGTTGGGAGCGGGCTTGGCTCTAGCGGCCCTGCCGTCGGTCTCTGTGATGTTCCTGCTCGGCTCGCCGCTGGAAACTCCCGTCGGCTTGACGATGGGGCGAGTGGCAGGAGCGGCACTCGTCACTCTGGGAGTGGCCTGCTGGCTCGCGCTTCGCGACGCGCACAGCCAGGGGACCGTCGGATTGGTCGCGGCATTGTTGTTCTACAACATCGCGATCGTCGCGGTTCTCGTGGCGGCTCGTTTCGAGTTGGACTTGCAGGGCGTTGGCCTCTGGCCGGGGGCTGGATTGCACTCGGCGATGACCGTTTGGTGTGTCGTGTGTCTTCGAGGCCGATCGAAAAAACAAGACTGAACGCCCCATGAAAAACCCCCTGTTGATGATCGTGACCGGCGTCACAGCTTTCGCTGTCGTATTCGCCGTCACGCGAGTTTGGATCGTTCTTGTGCAATGACAAGTACTGTTCGCGCTACCGGCCGAGTGCCCGGCACGGTTTGTCGCCCGACACGGGCATGTCGCATGTCGGGTTTCGTTGTGTGAAGTCCCCGTAACACGGCGGATTAACGCGGTAGCCAATCTCGCCGGAGATTGGGTGCCTTTTTTGACGCGAGCCCAATCTCTGGCGAGATTGGCTACGGCACGGCGCGGAGGAGTTCTCGTGGCCCGACGGCGGCACGACACCGTTCCGCGGCGAGAAGGCCACGAACTGGGAAGGGGGCTACCGTGTCCCGTGCGCGATCCGCTGGCCCGGCGTCATCAAGCCCGGCACCATCAACAATGACATCTTCGCCCACGAAGACATGCTCCCCACGCTGCTGGCCGCCGCCGGCGTGCCGGACGTGAAGGAGCAACTCGCCAAAGGCATGAAGGTTGACGACAAGACGTTCAAGGTCCACCTCGACGGCTACAACATTATCGACGCGCTCGCGGGCAAGTCGCCCGACCCGCGTCACGAGTTCTTCTACTTCAACGACGACGGCTCGCTGGTCGGGCTGCGCTATGACAACTGGAAAATCGTCTTCGCCGAGCAACGGGCGGAAGGCTTCGATGTCTGGCAGGAACCGTTCGTGCCGCTACGCCTCCCGAAGGTCTTCAATCTGCGCTCCGATCCCTTTGAAAAGGCCGACAAGATTGCGATGGGCTACACCAAGTGGCGTGCCGACCGCACGTTCCTGCTGGTGCCCGCGCAGCGATACATCGGGCAGTTCCTCGCCACGTTCCAGGAGTTCCCGCCCAGCCAGAAGGTCGGCAGCTTCTCGCTCGATCAGGTGCTCGAGACGCTCCAAAAGGGCGGCGGCAACAAGTGACGCGGCGTGGAATGAAACGCTGACTCAACGCGCCGGGCCGCTCTGACTTTGGGATGCAATCCGGGCGATTGTCGTCTTTCGCTCCGCGAAAGAACGTCCATTCGCGGAGCGAAAGGCGACAAAGTAAGTGCCATTGGTCTAATGCCCTGCGTTTGATTTGATGAACCACAATTCTTAGTCGTGACGCAGCACAAGGAACACAACGATGAAAATGAAAGCGAAAGCATATCGTCACCGTTCTCAGCCTCGTGCTGAGCGCGGCCATCGCGCCAACGGCAGATTCGCAGGAAGTCCTGCCCCGGCCCGACCAGCCGTTCAAGGGCAAGATCGGTCGCACGGGTGCGGACTCCAAGCCGGACTTCCCCCAGCCGCTCGAAACGCCCAAGGGTGCGCCGAATATCCTCGTGATCCTGACCGATGAGGTGGGCTTCGGCGCGTCGTCGTTGATGGAGCGCTCCGCCGGCATTCCCGCGTGGGACAGCCTGAACGCCGACCAGAAAAAGGTCTTCGCCCACATGATGGAGTTGTATTGCGCGGCGCTCTCGCACGCCGGCCACCAGATGGCCCGCATCCTCGACTCCATCGAAGCGCAGGGAGAACTCGACAACACGCTCGTCATCTACATCCAGGGCGATAACGTCGCGAGCGGCGAGGGCGGCATGCAGGGGTTGCTTAACGAGATGACGGTGTTCAACGCGGTCCCCGGGGACATGCAGGAAGTCGTCCGACGCATGGACGAACTCGGCGGCCCGACCACGTTCAACCACTACCCGTTCGGCTGGGCGCACGCGATGGACACGCCGTTCCAGCGGACCAAGCAGATTGCCTCCCACTTCGGCGGCACGCGCAACGGCATGGTCATCTCCTGGCCCGCGCGCATCAAAGACAAGGGCGGTCTCCGCACCCAGTTCTGCTCGGTCATCGACATCATGCCGACGCTGCTCGAAGCGGTCGGTGTCCCCGCGCCGACGAGCATCAACGGCGTGGCGCAGAAGCCCATCGAAGGCACGAGCCTGGTCTACACGTTCGATGACGCCAAGGCCCCATCGAGGCACACGACGCAGTACTTCGAGATGTTCGGCAACCAGGGCATCGATCACGACGGCTGGGTGGCCTGCACGACGCCGGGAGTCGCCCCGTGGGACAGTGCTGCTGAGACGCAAGGGCGACTGCCGCCCGTCTTCGACTACAAGTGGGAGCTCTACAAAGTCAGCGAGGACTTCTCCCAGGCAAACGACGTCGCGGCCAAACAGCCCGCCAAACTCAAGGAACTCCAGGAACTGTTCTGGAAGGAAGCCGAGAAGCACCACGTCCTGCCGATCGAGAACAGCCGGATCGATCGCTTCGACGTCAACCTCCGCCCCAGCCTCACTCGCGGGCGGGACGAGTTCACCTACTTCCCCGGCCTGGTGCGCATTCCCGAGGGCGCGGCCCCGGACACGAAGAACAAGTCCTGGCAGATCACCGCCGAGGTCAACATCCCCGCGGGCGGCGCGGAGGGCATGCTGCTCACCCACGGCGGACGCTTCTCCGGATGGGGCCTGTATCTGCTCCAGGGCAAGCCGACGTTCAGCTACAACCTCGCGGGCGTCGCCCACTACACCATCGCCGGCCAGGAAGCACTCGCCCCTGGCGCGCACACCATCGTCTACGACTTCAAGTACGACGGCGGTCTCGGCAAGGGGGGCGAGGCCACGATCCAAGTGGACGGCAAGACGGTGGCCACGGGCCGCATCGAACGCACGCTGGGGTTCCGCCTCTCGCTCGACGAGACGCTGGACTGCGGCGAGGACACCGGCACGCCGGTGGTCGAGGACTACGTCAACAAGATGCCGTTCAAGTTCACCGGCGAACTCAAGCAGGCCGTGATCAAGCTGGGCCAGAGCGGCCTCGCGGCGAACGACCAGAAGGCGCTCGAAAAAGCCGCTCGCGCCATCGCTGCGCAAGAGTAGTCATCGTGGCGAATATCCGTGGCCGCTCCCGTCACGCTTGGCAGGTGCGGCACAAACAAGACAACTTACGGCTCTCCGCCATTCCTGTTGAACAACAACTGTGAGCGGCAAGGCGCTAGCCGCCGGTCTGCTGGAAATCACCGGCGGCTAGCGCCTTGCCGCACATGTCGCACAACTTACAACAGGAATGGCGGAGAGCCTAAAATGGCAAGTCACGCTCGCGGCCAAGAGTGGGTGTTGGCTTTGATCGCGGCGTAGTTGGTATCGAGTTGCGGGCCGAGGAGCAGCAGCGCAGTGATGCGGCGGATGACGTCGCGGAAGTGGTTGACTTCATCGACGGTCAGTGGTCGGCCGAGCAAAGTTTGTTCGCGGTAGCTGAGCCACTTTTTCAAAACTTGGTAGCCGCCGAGCGTGTATTCCCAGACCGGTCGCGGGACGTTTTTCCAATGGGCTTTGTCGTTGAGAAAGATGTCGCAGGTTTCCTCGCCGAGGAGGGCGAGAGGATCGCGACCGCCAGTAGCGAGAGTCGTGAGACTTCCGATCTTCTCCGCGAAATCCGAACTCTCACGAGTTCGGCTACCAACGACCTCACCAACTCCGAGGGCCGTGCGTTCGGCGGCGTCGAAGGGGCGGGAGAGGACGCGGCCTTTGGCGGGCATCGTGATGCCTCCCTTGCCGGCGATGCCCCAGCGGGCGGTGAC
>JAYTIB010000084.1:0-16785 GCA_043732205.1 Schlesneria sp.
AAGACCATCCAGCGCTGGCGACTCCTGCGCAAGCCGCCCGCAGAACTGACGTCCGAGGTTCCCCACTTGGAACACATCCGCCAATTCGTCCTCGGCAGCAAACAGACCGACTGGGAACCCGCTTACGGCCGCGTCGCGGGAACCCTGCCGCTCGACGAACTCCGCCCGGTTGATAAGGGTGACAAGGTCGACAAACCGACCGTGCTAATCCTGCAGGGCGAAATCAACGTCAGCGCCGCCGGCCGCGCGACGGTCCTCATCACCTCGACCGAGCCATTGCAATCGTGGTTCGACGCCGACTCGTTCGACACAAAAAAGCAGTTCGACATCGAACTCACCCCCGGCCGCCACGTCATCACACTGCGAGTGGAAGTCTCCACCCGAGAAGCCCCCGAACTGCGCGTCGAGTTCAAGACCCCCAACGATTCCCCAGCCAACTACGAAGTGATCGGCGGCTCCTGAATCACCACGATGCTGAAGTTGCTTGGTATCACTCACTCCCGGATTACGTCCCACCAAAACGGCATCGACCGCCGCCTGACCGACGTCCACGGCCACGTCATCGACGCCATCGTGGCGTGAGCAGTGCGGGAGATTAGTCACTCATGGATGTACGTCGTCGCAATTCATCTCAGGCTCCACAAACTTACAGCAACCTTCGAGTTGACGAAGACCAACACAACCGTTTCCGATACGTTTGGTATCCCCCCCTTTGGTTCGTCGCATCCCCCAGGGTAAGTCAGTTATTCAATCTGGCGGGAATCGGGTGCCACGGTCATGGAGTCCTCGACATGGCCGTGCTGCTTGGAAAATGCCAACTTCCATGGCACGGCCACCCCGAAGTCGGTGTGACCGTGGCACCCAATTTGAAATACTGACTTGCCCTGTCGCATCCCCACAACCGACTTTGCAGGAGTTGCTCGATGCACTAGACTTTTCTACTCACAGGCACGGGAATCAATTCACGGATGATCTGTATGTCCAAGGCACTGACCTTCGTTTCGCTCTTCAGTGGCTGTGGTGGCCTCGATCTGGGATTTGAACAGGCTGGCTTCCGTGGGTTGGCGGCGTACGACTTTGACCGAATTGCGATCGACACCCATAACGCGAATCTCTGCACTCCAGGACACGTCTGTGACCTGACCGGGATCGCGAGTTTGAAGGACATGATCGCAACTCCGAGCGTTGTGATTGCTGGCCCTCCTTGCCAAGGCTTTTCGACATTGGGTTTGCGTCGTCTGGACGACCCGCGCAACTCGCTTGTCGTTGTCGGAACGAAACTCGCCATTGAACTTCAACCGAAGGCCATCGTGCTCGAAAACGTTTCGGGAGTCATTTCTGGCGAGCATCAATCGTATTGGCGACAAGCCGAGTTGCTTCTGAAGGAAGCAGGTTTTTCGGTGGCAACACATAAGTTGACGTCGTCAGATTTTGGTGTTCCACAAATTCGTCGCCGTGTTGTCATGATCGCATGGAAAGGGAAAGGCGAGTTTGTTCCCGTGCCCCACTCCGCGGACCGAAGTTCGCTGACTGCGGCATTGAATGCGATTGACGGTCTGAAGAATCATGAACCGAAAGGACTTCGGCCGGGGACACCGGACTACAAGATCGCCCGCCGAATCGGACAGCATCAAAAGCTCTGCAACGTGCGTTGTGGAGAACGCGCGATACCGACGTGGGAGATTCCGGAAGTCTTCGGCAAGACAACATCCGCCGAGCGAGAAGTGCTCAGCGCGATACAACGACTCCGAAGGCAGGTGCGTCAACGAACAACGGGCGATGCCGATCCGGTCTTGTTTCGTGACGTGACCAACCGCTGTGGGCGCGATGTCAAAACGCAGATTGATCGCCTGTGTGAAAAGGGCTTTCTCCGCCGGATCGGTCGGCGTTTCGACTTGGCTCACACCTTTAATGGAAAGTTTCGGCGTCTCGCCTGGCAACATTCCGCTCCGGCTGTGGACACGCGATTTGGTGAGCCTCGTTATTTCCTACATCCCGAAGAACACCGCGGACTCTCTGTTCGCGAAGCGGCTCGCATTCAAGGCTTCCCGGACGAGTTCGAGTTCTTTGGGCCACGCGCGGCACAGTTCCGCATGGTCGGAAATGCGGTGCCACCTCCGTTGGCTCGACACATCGCGATGGCGATCCGCGAGCAACTCTTGTGAATCATGTTGCCGTAGCTAGCGAGGCAGGGAACCTTCGTGAGTGAATCCGTTCAGACAATGGTTGATCGATGGGCTCGTGCTTCGGGCAAGACGCAGGAGTTTTCAGCAACGCTCGACCTTCTCCGACTTCTGGCCGCGGAACTCTATCACGAGTACGAGCCATTTCCCGACAAGCCGCCGTTTCTGGTCCGTCTGGCAACGTGGCTTGAAAATGTTCCTGAAGATGTCGACCGGCAAGCGCTGTTCGAGTTTGTCCCTTGGCTGCTGTTTATTGGCAGTAAAGAGATGAAGTCGATGTATCGAGCAGCCTTCGCTGGCCCGATCACGCAGTGGATCATTGACGATGCGGAATTGGATATCACAAGTCCCAGACTCACTGAGGAATTCACCGCGGCCGTTGAGAAGACCCTTTTTGGTGGCATTGCCGGGATGGATGTCGGCCGATTCGTTCGCCTGACTTGCCCATCTGGGCAAGAGCATCGGCCCGACTTTCGCGATCTCGCCGCATTTGGGGGCATTCAAGGCTTGAACACCTACCTTCAGACCAACGGTTACGAGCGGATTGTCGCAGTTGACGATTACGTCGGAACAGGCTCCCAAATGTCGCGACCGGCGACGAGTTTGGCACAGCTCGTTGATTATCGAATTCTACTTTGCCCAATCGTTGTTGCCGCAAAGGGAGCCGAGACTGGGCGCAAGATCGCGGCGAAACATCCGGGGCATGTGTACTTCTCACCGCTTTGGGTTGTTCCTACGAGGTCGTCAATCACAGAAACCGCCTCATCAGAGACAGCAACGCCCAACGAGTTTGATGACTTGCGCGAACTCATCATCCGCACTTGGCCTCAAGTCCGAGGATCGTCCCCTGAGTCGTCACTTCGCAACCCGTTTGGCTTTGGCGCGACGGGGTCTTTGGTTCTGACTTACTTGAATTGTCCAAACAATGTCCCGCCGTTTGTTCACCACTTGAGCGACAAATGGAATCCGCTGTTTCAACGAAAGTCTCGGTAGGGATGCACAATGAACTCGCGTAGAAATCCGTTTCACACGCTCTATCTGACCGAAGGGGCCGAGGAAGTCGACTTGCCTCCGGTATTCAGCCCGGTGTTGCTTCCACATGTCGGCCCGTTGTTTCTGCCGGGCAACGTCGTCCTGAAGGGGATGCAAGGGACCGGAAAGTCGATGTTGCTCTCGCTTCTTGAGACGAATGTTCGATTGGCGTTTTGGAGTAATCCGGAGCACCCGTATCCGCTTCCAAATCAACAATGTCGATTCGTTGGAGCTGGTATCAACTTGTCCAAGAGCTTGGCGTTGAAACTCAACGAACTCATCTTCAGCAAGGATCGCGACGAGAACATTCAGAGGTCGAAGAACGTCTTCTCGGACTTCTTCAATTGTTGGATTCTGCGTGATCTGCTGATGTCGCTTCGGCGGTTGATGACCGACGCGCAAGTCGCGCGTCTTCGAGCAATCGGTGTGACCGAGTATTCTCGCAAGCTCGATAAAGCCATGAGCCTGTTGGTTCGGGACGACTCCTGTGCCTTCCTCGCTGGCAATTCAACGGCAGACGAAGTCGAGAAGGCTTTGACGAAGCGTCTCCGCGCTCACTTGGATCTCGTCAGCAGTTTGAGTCGAGACAAGCGACTTCCTGAAGAAGTCGAACGAACGCTCACACACGCGGGTGAGCCGATTTCAGCGGCGACTCGCGCACTCCGCTCTGCGAAAGTTATTGAGTCTGATGTCAACGTCTTTGTGACAGTTGATCAATTCGAGGTACTTCTCCGAAAGAAACTGCTGGAAGATGATGCTGATGACAAGCGAGAACAACACCGGCGTTTTTTTGACGTCTTTGATGACCTCATCGCGAATCGCGATCGAACTGTCTCATACCGGTTAGGGTCGAGACCCAACGCATTCCTCGAAAAAAGCGAGCCGGAGCGCGACTACCGCGATATCGATCTCGATTCTATTTTGCAGAAGCAAGAGCACTCCAAGAACGCGGTCTTTCCGCGATTTGCCGAAGACGTTTTCATCCGACGTCTCGCTGTCAGCGAATACCGGGAACTGGCGAATGTGAGAAGGCCAATGAAGCACACGTTTGGGAGTAGCCCAACTGCTGCCAAACGAGCGAAGCTATGTGCTTCGAGAGAGCACCCTGAGAAAGTCGTCCGATTCGATTCCGGCTGGCCAAAGGATGTTTGCAAATTTCTGTCCGACTTGGGAAAGGACGATGTCCTGTCAGCAAAGCTCGGTGAGGTATGGTTTCGGCAGCAGATCGCCAACGAAATCAAGAGGGGTAAAAAGAAGCAACCCGAGACACCGCCATTCGACCCGAACGAAGTTTTCGAACGACCTTGGGAATCGCGGACATGGTGGAAGAAGGAACGAAAGGCATTGGCTGTGCTGCAGATTGCCGCCTCTAACCAGCAGCGAGTTTATTTTTTTGGAGAAGCCGACATTGTGGCCCTGTCCGGCGAGAACATCTTGGCATTTGTCAGTATTTGCCGAGAAATCTGGGAGAGTTGGGGACTCGCACAGGCGGAGACGGATCCTTCGGTTAAGGATGCTGAGTTTCCACCATTCGACTATTTACGTCAGGACGCGGGCATTCGTAAAGCGAGTAAACTCTGGCGTGAAAAGATTGCCGCGACCCCTCAAGGCAACACGCTCCAGCGCTTGATTGACGTGATTGGTGACAAGCTGCACAAGCAATTGATCGAAGACCGCCGGATGTCTTATCCCGGTGGAAATGGCCTGTCTTTTGCCGAACACGACTTGGAATCGGATCCCGATGTGAAGCGGCTGTTCCACGACGCAACCGCCGAGGGATTTCTGCTTCAAAGAGATCACACACCCAAGACGCTGTCTCGTGGCAAGTCCGTGAAGTGGTATCCGCATCCCATCTTGGCCCCGTACTACGAGCTCACTGTCCCGCATACAAAAGAGCCGCGGTATCTGACCGTGGCCAAGTTTCGTGAGTGGCTGGTACGCGCCAATGTTCTCGCTCCGAAAAATGCCGCCGACGAAAAACTGGCAACTCGAACCGGCAACAGGCGAAGTTCAAAACAAGAGTCTCTCTTCGGCGAGGCTGAGTGACATGACATCAATTCGCCCGTTTGGTCCAATCGGTTGGATTCTCAATAAGTTGCCCCAGATAAAGCAGTGGTCTGTTCTCGGCACGATCGCGACGGAAGACCGTTGTTTGGCCGCTGCCCAGGCCGTCTTTCGAAGTCGACTCGCGTCCGACATTACGCTGCTGAAGATTCTTGATCCCGTGAGTCCAACAATCAGATTTCGAAAGGAAGTGGAATCAAGACTGACGAAACGGGAAAGGGACGCCAACGCCGAGTTTGGATCGACTCTGAGCATCCACGAGATGGAATTACTGTGTGTGGAACAGGAAATCGGCGATTTTGCATCGGACTTTCTGCAACGCTGCGGCGACAATGTGATCGTTGACCTTTCGACAATGCCCAAGAGATTCTTCTTCCCGGTGCTAACACGTCTGCTGCAGTCAAGTCGCATCGTCAATCTCATCGCGACGTATTCGCTGCCAGAACGATATGCGAAGGTCTTGGAGGAAGATCCGGATGAATGGAGTTCGCTTCCGATGTATGGTGGCGATCCGTTGATTGAAACCCGGACGACTCCAGCCAGCCTGATCATTGGAGTGGGATATCAGCCACTCAAGATCATCGAGATCTTGGACCACGTTCGGTTTGATGCGGATCATGTGAAGCTCTTGTTTCCATTCCCATCCATTCCGCCGGGATTTGTGGAGAATTGGAAGTTCGTCGCCCGGATCAAGAGTGAGTGGAGCAAGCTCCGGGGAGCCGAACTTCCCTCGGATGCCATCATCCGGGTTCCAATTCGCGACGCCTCCATAGCCTTTGACCAATTGATCGCTCACACGAATGACGGAAGGGCATCGTCCGTCGTTCTCGCTCCGTTTGGTCCAAAGCCCATTTCGCTCGCCATGTGCCTCTTGGGTATCGCCAGACGTGCCGAAGGAATCGCGACGGAAATTGGGTACACACAGCCTCATTTTTATCACCCCGAGTATTCCAGCGGAGTCGCAACCCGAGATGGGGTTCCAGCCGTGACCGCATATTGCCTCCGTCTTGGTGGACGCGACCTTTTTTCGCTTCCGCCGGAATGACAAAGAGTCGACCGCTTGGCGGCGGAAAAATGGACACAGCCGCAGCCCAATGTGAGTTGTTTCATTTGGCGGATCGCCCTTTCGTTGAGGTGGAGAAACCCGTTGCCGGTCAGGGTATGTCGAACCTCATCGATTCATTCGATCGCGGCGGCAGGGTGGCCGGGTTTGGAGCGTTTCGCGAAAACCCGGTGCTTCCCTTCGGTCCAGCACCGTCCACCCGACCATTCTCTAGCGCATCGTCACTTCGGTTGCAGCCAGATGTAGGCGGTGGGGGGCCGCTCAGGCCGACGCCGGTTTGGGTGGAGCCGAAGCAGTGGAAGGCCGTCGTACAGCGCGTTTCTCGACTCAGTTGGAGTGTTACCGATTCAGATATTGATGCTCTGCGGAATACCGCCGGGGGCGAGCGTTTCGTACGGGCGGCGCGTCTGGTTGCTCTGGGTGATCTTCTTGCCGATGTCGGCGACCCGGTTCTGAAACTGCTGCAACGGAGCGGCCACGCGCTGGTCCCGAAACTGGTTGTGGGCATATTGCCCGAGTTGCGTGTAATGCACGTTTCCCAGCAGGTAGCCCAACTCCATTTGCAGTTCGGCCATGTCGAGAGTCGGCAGCATGGCGAGGAAGTCGGCCTCGGTTGCACCGGTCTTTGTTGTGGGTGCCGGCCGGTATCCGGCCAGCGGCATGTTCGGGGCATAGCTCATGAAGTCGTACTGCGGGAAGTTGACCGCCGCATGCTGCACGCTGCAGGTGTAAATGATGAACGTCGCGACCTCGACCAATTCATCAAACCGCTGGATTGCGCCGTCGTTGGGGAGGCCCTTGACCCGGCCGCCGCTGTCCGATGCCAACTCGCGGACCCAGGCCTGCAATTCGGGGTCGCCGGTAATCTCGGCATCGCTCGGATAGTACAGCCGCAGGTACGACTTGACCCATTCGTGGATGGCATCCCAATACTGCAGGGCATCGTCGCGGTACGGGTAATTCGGGAAGGCCTCGCGGTCGTCGACGCCGCGCTGGGCGAACGTCAGCGGCAGCAGGTCGTTCATCACGCGGGTGCTCTGGACGCCATGCACCGCCACCTCGCGCGAGGTCTTGATGGTGCCCCCCATCAGCTTGTCGACGCCCCCCTTGTCGGCGATCAGGTGCTGCCACGACGCCTTGTTGATGGCCAGCGTTCCTTCGAAGTGCGGCCACAGCAGTAACGCCAGCGGATGCTTGTCCGCCAGGTGCCGGTACGACGCGATGACGAACGCCTCCATCGTCAGGTGCGTGCGGCCCAGATGGGTCGACGCTTCGTGGATGTTGCCGTCGGCCGTTTCGACGATCGTCTTGGCGATCAACCAGTTGTAGCCGTCGTTGGGTGTGAAGATCGGGTTGTCCGCCGCCGGCTTCTGCTTGCACTGGATGGCGACCGGCAGCAGTTCCTTCGTCGCCTTGCCGATGACAAACAGCGCCAGCGGCGCGTAGAGATACTTTTGTCCGTTGGGATAGTTTCCGAGTTCGGCCCCGTCCAACAGAGAGTAGTCGGCGAGATACAGCCGGCCTTCGGCGAGCGCCGCGTCGAGCGAATCCGCGGGCGAGCAGATGCGGAACATTTCGTTCGTGACCGGCATCCGCTCGTCGAGCGTCTTCATGCGTTTGATCATCACTGGATTCGGGCCGGCGATGCGCATCGCGGCGAACGCCGGATCCTTGTCGAAGTCCTTGGCGATCGGCGGCAGACCGATCGAGCGGAACAAGTCGGCATAATCTTGCAGCGACTGTGCCGGATTCGCCGGCGCACCAAAGCGACCGTCCAGGTGGAGCATTTCGGTGACGTGGTGCTTGATCTCTAGAATCGCCCCCGGGCCCCTCTTTATCAGGTCATCGATCAACGTGTGTTTGACTCTGGAATGAGACGTGAGCTGTGCCAATTCTATTTTCGCGCGGTTGTCGAGCGCTTCGAGGACTCGCTTGCCGCAGACCACCAGCCACTCGAACCCGAATTCATCCGTGATCGGCACGTGCTTCATGATCGCCAGCGGCGACACATGCGTGTAGTCGTACTGGTACAGCCGGCGTTCGATCCGCAGTTTCAAGTACCGGATCATCCTCCCCCAGAGATTTTCCTTTTGAGGCAGGAGCGGTTCGGGCTGCGGCAGGAACGCGGTCATTTTTCGTCCTCTCAAATTGCGACTCAATTGACTTCCGGCATCGTGCCCGTCTCGGGTAATGGGCGGGGTAGTAATACCCCCCCACTTTGGCTGTTTCAATCCAAGCGGTCGCTCGATTCGGGCAAACTCGATCGACCGCGGTATGCGCTCGGTGCCGTGGCGGCTAGACTGCTCGCGGGCATGAATGAGATGTTTTCGTTTAACCGCGTGGGCATCGCCCCGCGTGTTTTGGGCGTGAATCACCGCTCACGCGCGGGGCGATGCCCACGCGGTTAAACGACTCGCCTTCGGCCGCGCGAGGTATATCGCGAGGTGGGGACCGTCCCACGAAATCACAACCGGAGTGGCGCGCAGATGACAGGCGATCCACCGCAGCGCGGCGTACCGGTTCCCCAGGGAACCCATGTCGACCTCGACCTCTTCTCCGAAACTCTGGATGCGCCGGCGGCGCGTTCCGGTGCCGGGCAATCGTCCGCGGGCAACACCTCCGGGCGCGTTCGAGTTGCCTCCACGTCGACTCTCGAAATCTTCTTGAGCAAGACGTTTTCCTGGAGGCAGGCGGCGGAGTTCGTCGCGACGCTCGCGGACATGCTGGCGGGTCTTCACGGTCGCGGAGACTTTCACGGGGCGATTTGTCCCGAGTGGATTCTGCTGAAGGACGACGGCAATCCCGAGCTCGCCAACTTTGATCACCCGTCCCGCGCGCACGGATCACGGCTGATGTTTGTCGGACCATGCACGGCGCCGGAACGGATCTTGGTGGAGCCGATGCCGGCCGATGCCCGGTCCGATGTCTATGCGCTGGGAATCATGAAGTTTCCGACAAAAGTCCAGAAAGGACGTGGGGTACGTTTTCAACGTGCCTGTTTCCTGGTGATTTGAGCAGGTTGAAAACGTGCTCCACTATTTTTGTCGGAACCGTCCGAGTTGTGTATAGACGGCAGGCCCCGCGGCACTCCTCCGGGACCGCAAATTGACTTTTTCAATCGAGTTCGTGAAGCGATTGCAAAGTACAAATTGAAGATCGCTCCGGTGTCTTTCCATTTGGAATCTGCAATGTGAAATCGTCAACTCCCCAACCAAGAAAGATCTTCCCCCTGCCAACTGTGGGACGGCCCATTGCATTTCCCGGTACGCACTCGATAGAGTTTGCCCCGCTCTGCCGTTCTGGTGTGCAGCGGGCCGTGCGAATCGGGCGCGGCGTTTGTGGCTGCTCGGCGAATTCATCGGCTCGACCCGCGTTTTATTTCTGTCCGTGGTGATCCGCGCTTCGGTGATCCGCTCTTCAGGGAAGATTGATCATGGTCGTGATCAATTGGCTCGGTCGGTTGGCGGCTGGATTGTTCAAGCTGGCGAAACGGGGAGGGGCTGGAGTGAGACGCGGCTCGCGGCCGCGCCGACGCCACAGAGACGTTTCCCTCATGCCGGCGGTGGAACGGCTGGAACCCAAGCTATTGCTGAGTGCGATCACGTTGGGTGATGACAGTTTTCAGATGCAGGCGTCGCCGACGGAAGTGCAGTCCTTTGAGTTGGACCTGTTGGGCAACGACTTTAGTCCGGCGGGCGGGCTGGTGATCATGTCGGTGCAGTCGACCTCCGCCGGCAGCGTGTTGTTCACGCCGGGCGAACCGCTGGGTGGCGGCAGCGTGTCGTTCGAGCTTGATCCGGAGTTTGTGGGCGAGGACTCGTTCGCGTACACGGTGGGCGACGCGGATGGCGATCAGGCGACGGGGACGGTCTGGCTGACGGTCACGGCAGGCGATTCCGGTGACGGGGGGCCGCTGACGCTCGCCGAGCAGTTGCAGCAGTTGACGCTGCAGGCGGCGAAGGCGCAGGCGGATCTGGCGGCGGGCCAGGCCAAGTTTGACGGCGCGATCTCGGGGGCGCAATCCAAGCTGACGCAACAGCAGGCGGCTGACGAGAAGAAGCATGCCGACGCGCTGGCGGCTGCCCAGCGGAAGCTCGATGAGAAGGTCAACGCCGGACATGACAAGGTGATCGACGCGCTGAAGGCGGCCGACACCGCGTATCAGCAGGCGCTGACCGAGAGACTCGACGCGGCCGCGACTGCGATTGCCTCGGGACAAGAGACGCTGGTGTCGAAGTCCACCGCGGCCGATCAACTGTATCAGTCGCAGCATCAGGCGGCGGTCGATGCGGCGACGACGGCGCTCGACTCCGCCGCCGCGACGCTGGTGGCGGCGCGTGATGCCGCGCAAGCCGCCGCAACCGATCAGATGAATGCGGCCGAGACGGGCTGGAACACGGCGGTGACAGACGCTTCGACGGCCTTCGAGACGACGTATCAGGCGACCGAAGCCGCGTTGACGGCGGCGGCGGATCAGGCGGTCACACTGTTCGGGACGGCGACCGATGGAGTCGCGTCGTCGTTCTCCACGGCGCTGACGACGGCGGTCAGTCAGCGCGACGCGCTGCTGGCCGGTCTGTCGGGCACGGCCTACGTGACCACCTTCAGCGACCCGGTCTTCACCGCGGCGATGGCGGCGGCCGACACGGCGTTGAACGACGCGATCACCGCGGCGCGGGCCAACCTTCAAAGCCAATCGACGACGGCGCTGAACGGGTACAACACGGCGACTGGCGCTGCGGCCAGCGACTTGATCACGGCCGAAGAGAACGCCACGACGGCACTCGGTGCGGACCTGCACAACGCCGATGTCGACGAGCAGACGGCCGTTCATAACGCCCCGGCCGATTACGACACCAACGCCGCGCTGGCCGAAACCGCGTATGACCACAGCGTCCACGGCGCGCACGACGATCTGGTCGCCGCCGTGACCAAAGACGAGGCCGCGCTGGAAACGTCGGTCGATCTCGCGGAGTCCGACTTCGAAACCGCCGCGAAGGAGGCGCTGGCCAAGTACACCAAGTGGGTCGCCGAGGCGTTCGGCACGCCGGTGAATTCCGCTTCGACGACGACGGGCACGACGACGACGGCCATGACGACGGCCACCACGACGACCGGGAGTGCGATGCCCGGCGCGATGGCCGGGTCTTCGATGAGCGGTTCGACGGGCGGCACGATGGGCGGCTCATCGACCGGCTCCACCGCCGGAACGCTCGGCACGTTCCAGATCGCCGTCAAGGCGGACGCGCAGACGGCGTACGACGCGCTGCAGCTCGCGGCCAACATCGAACGCGATGCCTGCATCGCGGCGGACACGGCCTATGTGACAGCGATCACCGCGGACCAGACCGCGTATCTCGCCGTGTATGGCGGGCTGCAGTCGTCGCTGCAGACGGCGGTCAACACAGCCAACAGCCAGGTGAGTTCGGCGCGCGACGCCGCGCTGGCGACGTACCATCAGCACCAGCAGCAGATCGCGTCGGCGTACAACTCCGCGACGACGACGCCGATGACAATGGACGACTACATGGCGCAGTCCGCCGCGCGGCAGGCGGCCGAGGCCGGGGCGAAGCGCGAGTTCCTGTCCACGGTCGCCAGCGCGGAACTGACCGCTGCGCAGACGGTCGGCCACCAGTACGTCTCCGCGGTCCGGTCCGAACGAGGCGCGCGGGCCACGCTGATGGTCGCGCTGCGGCACGATGAGAACGTCTGGACCGAAACGAAGGCCGCCGCCGAAACGGCCCTCAAAAACAAGACCGACATCACGCTGGGTCTGTTCATGGATGACGTCACCACGCTCGAAGGGAGCTACGACACGGCGGCCGAACAGAAATTCACCACGTTCGAATCGAAGGTCGCGCTCGCCGAGCAGGCCGCGATCGTCGCCGACCAGACCGCCGAAGCCGCCTTTGAGAACGCGCTGGTCGCCGATCAGGAACTGGAAGTCCACGCCGACGCCGCGGCCGAAGCCACCTTCCAACACGCGCTCGAAGACGACGCGAAGTCGGCCGAGAAGGCGATCGCCCTCGCCGATCAAGCTTGGTTCAACGCGGAAGGGGACGCCGAAGCGGACTGGCTGCACGCCGAGACCGACGCCAGCGCGGCCTACGTCGCCGCGCTGGATGCCGCCGCACAGGGACTCGACACGGAGTTGTCAGCGGATGAATCGGCGGAACTCACGGCCATCGATGCCGTCTTCGCGGCATGGCAGGGGACCGTCGATGACGCCTGGTCCACGGCGTTCCTCGCGGCGAACGGCTCGTCGGCCGACAGCACCGCCGCGGCCAATGCGTTCCTCGGGTTCGGAGACTCGGTCAATTCGTCCGTCGCCGGTGTCATGACCGGATTCAACGCGGCCTATCACGCGCTGACCAGCGCGCTGGTCGCAGACGTCGCCGCCGCCGATCAAACGGAAGCCGCTGCCGCGCGGAGTCAAACCACCACCATCGCCAACGCCACCAAGCACGCGCTGCATCAGATCGGCCAGTCACTGAAGGACGAAGAGACTGCCGAAGCGGACGCCGAACACGCCGCGACCACCACCGTCAGCGACGCGATCCAAGGCTTCATCACCGGCGAAACCGACGCCGCCGACGCGCAGACGCATTCGATGATCAACGCGGTCACCGGCTACACCAAGGGACTGGTGACCACGGCCTTCGGCGCCCTGATCGGCGACTGGTCCGATCAGGCCACCCGGTTCGGCGCGGTGACCGGCGCGTCGGTCGGCTTCGCGACATCGACGATCGACGCCTCGGGCACCTACGAGACCGCCACGCACGACGCCGACCTCGCCGCACTCATCGCCACCCACCGCCGGGAAGAACGGCAGTTGAAGTCGATCCTCAATTCCGCCACCTCCCTCGCCACCGCCGGTGCCGCCGCCCGCGTCGCCGAAATCCTGACCATCATGCGCGACGACCTCCAACGCCTGCTCGCCCTGGACGACAACCAGATGGGCCAATTCAACCTGGACCAGATGACCGCCGTCCTCGCCGCCCGGATGATGATCCCCACCGACTTCACCGGCACGACCGCCGCCGAAAACATCACATCTCCAAATGACGCCACCCCCGACCAACTCACCGCCACCGAAACCGCCCGCACCATCATCAACAACGCCGCCAACACGGCCCAGAGCCTGCGCCAATCCGGAGTCCAAACCGGCGCGCTGGTCATGATGCTCGGTAACGCGTCGGGATACCTCGATTCCGCGTGGCAGATGATCGACGGCGAGGGACTATTACTGACCGACGCGGCGAACAGCCAGTTTGCACTGATGGCCGTCAAGGACGAGGCCGCGGCGGTTGCGCCGGCAGTTAATCCGGTCGCGCCCGCTCCCGCAGCGAATTCACCTGCAGCAGCTCCCGCGCAGAGCACGCAAGCATATCCGAGCGCGAGCGGGGCAGTCACCACGCCCGATGGGAACTTTGTCGGAGGGTTTAACGTAAACACCGGCTGGGTCACTCGAACTGTCCCCGTTGGGGAAGGGCCGCCAGAAGTTGTTGTCGTGAGCATTCGTGACGTTCGCGACGCCCAGTCCAAAGCGGATGGTCCAAAGACAAAAACGGATTGGGACGATTGGTTCTTCTTGAACGGACGACATCCCGGCAATGTCAGTGCCATTGCTCCCGGCTATCAGCCGCCAGGCGCGCCGGTTGTCAACGGCGCAACAACAACCTCCGGGAGCGGGGACTCAGCACCTCATTGGAATAATGACCACTGGACAGATTGGATAAACCCCGTTAGTCAAACTTGGCTTCCTTTGTATTGGTGTGTGGAGGTGACCGCCCTCCCCATACAACTGCAGACTTTCCAAAGCGACACGCGGATCACAAGAGAAATAATCGAGCGCAACGCCCGCGTTCAGGCGGACAACGGGCATTCCGACGAAGTCTATCGGCTTGCGCATGCACAAGCCCAACGGCCGCTGCAAGCCACGACCGTCAACGGAATCACGACCGTCCAAATGGCTACCGCAGGTATGTACGGAAGTCGACCCGGTGGTGTGACCGCCAGCGGAGTCGGTTCGATCAGGAGTGCGACAGCGGCCAGGCAGGTGGTCGATGCCGCGAAGGACGCAGGTGCGGCGGGTACGAAAGCCATCAGGGAGACGGCCGAACAGGTCGCCCAGAGTTTTGACGTCACTTGGTGCTTTGCGCCGGACACGCTGGTGAGCACCGAGCACGGAATGATCCCGATTGCGCACGTCGAACCTGGTGAGCAGGTGTACTCGTATGACTTTGATCGTGGCGAGTGGATTCTCGCGGATGTGCTTCAGCGACATGACAATCGCTTTTCAGGGGTGTGGGTCACAATCTGTGTCAACGGTCACAACACCGAAGTAACGGCGAACCATCCGTTCTGGGTCGTCGATGGCGTCGATCTTTCAGAACGTACGGTGCCCGGTCACTTGGACGTGCGGTCGGACGAAGGCAAGTCACTGAAAGGCCGCTGGGTGAATTCACAAGACCTGTGTCCGGGCGATACGGTAGTCGCCAAGGAGGGCGCACTGTTCACGGTGGACAGCGTCACGCTCACGCACGCCGAGGACGTGCCTGTTTGCAATTTGATTTTCCGGGATCATCACACGTTCTTGGTGGGTGCCGACCAGATCCTCGCTCACAACGACAGTTGGTGTCAGGAACTTCTCAATTCCCCATTCGCCGCCCAGTGGCTTGGTAAGAAGGATGTGCTGCTGAAGAAGCTCGACGAAATCAACGTCAATCTCATTGCCAAGGGTGAGAAGCCGTTACCGGCTTCCACAATCCACGGTCATCACATTGTGATGAAAAACAGCCCCTTGGCAGAACCGGCGCGGAAGATCTTGGAGAAGTTCGAGATTCCCGTTTTGCTGACGAAGGATCAGATCCGGAATGCCAAGAGTCTGGACGATCTCTCCAACATCTCGATGGCGATCAATGCGAATGGCCTGACTGGAATCCACCTTGAGAAGTACGCCAAAGCGGTAAACGAGGGGCTGGAGGCAATTGTGCAGTCGGGAACGAGTGACGGCTTGCCGGATGCCGTGATCAAGGCGAATATCATCAAGCAGCTTGCGGAGTGGCGAAAAGTGTTGGAGAAGGGCGGACAATTCTGGTGAGAGGAATTCGCATGAGTGAGGAACGGACAGAAGACGAGAAACAGTTTTTTCGATCGGTCGCGAATGGCAACGTGGTGTTGCTGCGCCAAATACTGGAGGAAAACCCGGCTTTTGCGATTAAGTTCAAATCTTATCCATCTCTGCTTAGCTACGCTTTCTTGAATGAGGAGTCTCGCTTTGAAATCGTGAAACTCCTCGCCGAGCATGGATGCGATGTAAATGCCTATACAAAAGGGAGTCTGTCGCCGCTGTCAAACGCGATTAGCGAAAGTTGCTTTGAGATCGCCGAATGTCTCCTTGAACATGGGGCGAACCCCAACCTCGAACGCGAATTGATCTCAGCCTTGAATTGTCACGACGAGTCCCTTCGGCTGCCGTTCGTGAAGCTGCTCGTGGAGCATGGTGCGGATGTGAATCAGCAATTCGAACTGTATGACACGAAGTCGCACTTCACGGCGCTGGACTGGGCGACGGACCCGGAGATCGCGGAGTACCTCAAGTCGAAGGGGGCAAAGACTTCGTCCGAGTTGCAAGGAATCGCGCCCGAGAAGCTACAGGCCGCAAGAGCCGAATTGGCGCGTCAGAAAACCCTGCGCGAGGAATTGATCGCCTACTTCGCGCAGAAGTTCGGTCCTGTCAATGAAGAGACGCTGGTCGAATCACTCCCATCCGGGAACGTGGTCGAAATTCACATCATTCCACCCTCCGGTGATCGCCAGCACTACACACTGTTCACGTGGAGTCTGTCCGCCACGCCAATGAAGGTTCCGCCGGGAGAAGACCGCTGGGCTCTGGCGGAACTGTACATTCAACTACCCGGCGACTGGCGACTCGATCAACTGCACGATCCCCGCTGGAAGTGGCCGGTGGAATGGCTGGTGAAGATTGCCAATTATCCGTACGAGAACGGGACGTGGCTGGGAGGCGGCTTCACGATCATCGACAACGGCGATCCTCCGTTACCGCTCGGGCCAAACACGGGCTTTTCGTGCTGGATGTTGTATGCGGCTCATGCGTTCGAACGTTCGGACGGTAGGACCGTGCCCATCTACCGCGTCACCCCGATCTATCGCGAAGAACGCGATCTCGAACGACAGGAGGGCTTCCCGGCCCTCATGCGAGCCTTTGACCGCAACAGCGTGCCGTTCATCGTGGATCCCAATCGATCAAACGTGGGTGCAGCGGCAGGGTAGGCAAGTTGGAACCTCTTTGGGAAATCAAATAATCAAAGGGGTCACAAATAATCAAAGGGGTCAGGAGTGAATGGCACTGTCGTTCGGGTTGAGCGCGGACGGTGAGCCGGGACCGGGCGGCGGGATTTTGAAATCTCGGCCGGACGA